>JBEPYD010000108.1:0-10360 GCA_041641575.1 Bacteroidales bacterium | reverse complement strand
AATTGAATAGAAATTATCCCCAGGTATGGGTAAACAATGCCCATCGTTTTCATGACTCGGAATTTGGCGTGGAACTGATTGTACCGGTGAACCATTATCAACAGACCATGCGTTCAGCGAAATATGCTGTTATGTTCATCGTGCTTACCTTTTTAACCTTTTTCTTTATTGAAATACTGAAGAAAAATCCCATCCACACCTTTCAGTACCTGCTGGTAGGCCTGGCCCTGGTAGTGTTTTATTCGCTTCTGCTGGCCCTTACCGAACATATTCCTTTTGCATGGGCATACCTGATAGCGGCTACCGTAATTTTTGTAATGGTGTCGCTGTATGCATGGTCAGTATTGAAAAACCTGAAAACCACAATGATGTTTTCTGGTATACTCATCATCATTTATACCTTCCTTTACACCCTTCTCCAGCTCATGGATTATGCCTTACTCATGGGAAATATTGGATTGGTAATAGCGCTGGCATTGGTGATGTATTTTTCGAGAAAAATAAAGTGGCATACAGAAGATAACCCGGAGGAGTTCCCACGGTTAAAACCTGTAGAGTAAGATTTTCAAAGCCGGTATCTGGATTTCAGGTGCCGGCATTTTTTATCCTGTAAAAACCACATCCCCATCACCATCCTGAAATTGAATATGGTTTTCATCAGGAAGAATTTCTTTTAGTTTTTTGGACACCATGTAATTGCGAACCATTTCTTTTTTAGCCAGAACCGGGGGATTCAACCTACGCAAGGCTTTCACGAGTTCAGGATGGTAAACGGTAAGTATAGATACCTTTAATTTAATGGCCATTAAGTCAATTATTTGGGCAATCCCTCTAACATCCACTTCAGGAATTATATAAAAATAAGGTACAGAAAGGCAATCGTCTTTTCTTACAAGATGAAGAAAACCACATAATTCATCCCGGTGGAATATTTTTAAACAAATATTCTCAAATTGTTTGGCAAAATTACTGAAATGGTATTTGCCGGAATATTGATCCGGCACGGGTGCTGTACCCACCCAGGGGTATTCAAGTATCCAGTTAAATTCAACATTGCCGCGCTTTTCAATCTCATTTCCTTGTATTTGCGATATTAATTTTGATACCTCAGTATCGGGTTTGTGTACATACTCAAATGCAGGAATGTATGAAATATGCTTTTGGTAATGCCTGTGAAGCCTAAATTGCTGAAACAGATTCAATATAAAGTCAATTATTCCTGATAAATACTTCAACTTACGCACAAAAGCACTTCTTTCCTTAAGCAAATTATAAATAGAAGCTCTGTAATAAAGGCGCAAACCTTTATATTGCTTATAGCATATAAATTTGTCACTTTTATCATATACAGCTTTTGACTCCGGCGCATAATTGGTGAAGAGCAATTTTCCCTCCCAATCCCTAAAAGCTTCTTCCAGGAGCCGACTGGCAACCCCTTGCCTGCGGTATGCAGGATCTACCCAATTGCCGCTGAGCCAGCCCACCTTTGTGTTATTTTCCTTTTGCCCAATTTTATCGGCTAAAATGGTACGGTAACCAACAAGCCGGTTATCTTTATAAGCAAGGTAAAGCACAATGTCATCGTTCGCACTCCTGGGATTGTGCATGTAAGATAAGGCACGGAAACGACTGATGGGCTGATTTTTAAATGCCTTGTATTCATCCGATCTTATATAACTTTCAAGCGCTTTTAAGTTTACCTTCTTAATTTCCATTATTATCGTGGTATAACATGTCTGTTGAGCAGTTTTTTTATAGTATATTCAAAATACTCCTGCCTGAGTGCATTTTTTGTACTGGTATAATCTTCAACAAAAATACGCTGAATATTCCGGGAGTAAGTATCGTCCTTTATTCCTGCGGTGCCAAAAGATAAATCCAATCGTTTTTTGTTTCCATAAAAATGGTTGAAAAAGTTTGAATCTATGCCATAATCAGTGTAAGGAAATGCAAAGAGTCGATAACTCAGCCCAAACTTTTCCTGCACAAAATCAACACTTTTTATTGTCTGTTCAATTTGTTCATTTTTCGTAAGATTTGGAAAATAAGGATGATCCATGCTGTGTCCTCCTATGGTAAAGCCTTTTTTTATAATGCTTTCTACCTGGCGAGAATCCATATATGGTTTATATTTGCTTAAGAAACTACTAAAATCGAAATTTAGCAATTCCGCAAGTTCATTTATTCTGCCTTTTTCGTTCTTTTTTCCTTTTAATAAGGAATTTTTTAAAGCGTTAAATGAATATGGAATGGATCCTGTAATCATTGAAGCTTCTTTTCGCAAACTTTCGGGAGCAACCTGCAAAAGATCCAATAGCAAACTGATTTTAAAGCGGTAAAATAATGCTTTGTTATCCAGAAATGAGGGATTTATGAAAAAAGTTGCCGGAATTCCTTTTTTTTCCAGGATAGGTATCACTACATCGTACATCTGGCGCAAACCATCATCAAAGGTAAGATGAAAAGCATTTTTCTGATGCAATTGCTCCGGTTGTTCCAAAATTGTTTGCATGGATACAGGCTGGTAATGCTGCAGTAAAAAGTCCAGATCGGCTATAAATTCTTTTTGGGTGCGAACCCTGTAGAGATGAGAAATGTGGGGTAATTTCTCATCACTTACACAATGATATAGGGGAAAAATACACCTGTTTTTAACCAGCTTATAGAAGAATCCAAACATCATTTTCCTGCCATTTTTAACAATTGGGGTAACCAGCCTTTTCTATCATAATGGTAATATCTTTTATCGGTGGCTCCAAATCCATGATTGAAATATGCCACATTTGAAATATTGGATCCCATAAAATCGAGCCTATAATTTTTTCCGGCGTATTTTTTAATTAAAAAATCGTACAAGATAAATTTTACTTTTTTCTGTCGCGCCTCTTCAGAAGCAGCAGAGCTGAGAAAATAAACTGTATTTTGAAAAACAACTGAGGTGGATATTAAAATATATTTTCCTTCAGCGTTCTTTATTCCAACAATATTTGTTTTCCATTTCCGGCTATTATTTTCTAATATTTTACCCAGCATTTTCAGGTTATTATCTGATACTGCAAACCGGTAATTAAGGCTCTTAAGCTTTATAAATTCCTTTAGATCAACTCCTTCATCAATACGGAATTCATGTTTAGATGCTTTCTTCAGGTTTTTCCGGATATTCCTGGTATAATTTTCTGCAATTTCAGGATATGTAGATTCCAGGTTTAATTGCTGCATGATCTGACCAGTAGTGTGAAATTCCGGAAAGGGTAGAAGGTACTTCAAATTGACGGAAGCCAGGTGCGCATGTTTAAAAAGGTTATGAAGGGCCTTTGTCCAATGCGATGATTGAAGATTGTTATTGGCACCGTATACGTCAAAATATTTTGTAAAAGTAGGTTGATAAAAATAACGTATCATTAGCTTTGTTTTGCGGGCTACGGGAAATACTGCTTCATAGTCATTTTCCACCAAAGCTTGCCAGCCGGGAGCAACAATGTCCAGGTATTCAGCAAGGGCATATACCTTTGCATTATGAGAAGCTGCTATGCAGGCATTCCATTTTTTTTTATCAATTTCATGATGTTTGAAATAAACAATCATACCCGGCTACAAATTATTCTTGATCAACAAATGTAAGCAAATCAGCGTTATTTTGCTGTTCAAATTTTCTAAGCAGACGATACCCCCAATATGATTGCCAAAGGTATAAAATGGTGCCAGTGATTGAGAAATACAATAAAATGGATTGTATTCCTGCATCTTTAAAGATATAAATAACCCCAAGAATAATAATAAGATAAATTGTTTGCCATTGTAAAAGCACTTCATTCTTTTTAAGTAATGAAAAAACAGAGGCAACAGATCGTGCGGCAAAGGAACTCACTGCCAGGGGAACCAGAAGCGAGGCAAAATTTCCTGACATCCGCCATTCTTCACCTAAGGCGAAAGCAAATAAGTTTTCTCCCCAAAAAACAACAGGTAATAAAAGTATGCTGGCCCCGATTAAGTTTAACATCCAGGATATGCGGAATACTTTTAATGCATTTTTTCCTTTGCTTATGCGTTGATAAAAGACTGAAGAGAAAGCAGAAGTGAAAAGAGTCAGAGGATAATTTATCACCCGGTTCGCGTTGGAATATAAACCAACCATACTCGCAGAAAAAAATATCGAAAAGTAATAAACAAGCAATTCACCGGAAAACATATTCAATAACCCGAAAGGAACGGCAAAATAAATAAAATTTTTATTTGATATTAAGGCTTCATATAAGTCGCTTTTTAGTGGAAAACGATAGTTTTTCAAAGAATACCTGCTTTTAGTTGCCAAATAAATGGTAGAAATTCCTGTTCCTGCCACATGTCCGGCGAATAATCCGGGCATTCCCATTTGGGTGAAGCTTCCAAGCAGTATGTTAATACCGGAATTAGAGCCTGTTTGTATTATCCTTCCCGTTGCAGAAATATTAAAGCTTTTTGCACGGTTTATCCATACCACAAGTGTGCGGTTTGCACTTATCAGAAAAATACTTAGAGGTAAAAAATAAAAGGTCCATTCATGAGGACTAAATGATAAGAGTGAGGTAATTTTACTTTTTAATAATACCACCAGAAAAAGTGTTGCCGATGAAGTTATTGTTATAAGTACAAATGCCAGTACCAGGATGTTGAAGGCTTCCTTGTCTTCTTTGGGAATCATTATGGCAGAGCCCATTCTTCCACCGGCCACATTTCCAATAATGTTAGCGATGCTAAGATATAGGGCAAACAAGCCAAATTCTGCGGGAGTAAAAAGTCTTGTAAGCACGGGTAAAGCCAGCAAAGTGATAAGCTGAGCCAAACCCGATCCGGTAAGCGATACCAGTACGTTTTTGAAAAAGTCACCGCCTGTAATTTTTTTTATTTTATTAATAAATGATTTCAATGGAAGTGGCTTTAATCTGCATTCACACCTTCTTTAGCTGCGCAATGGTAGCCATTGGGTTTTCTGATTTAAAAATATGGCTTCCCACTACAAGCACATCGGCACCGGTATTATAAAGATGAGCTGCATTTGATGTATCAATTCCTCCATCAACTTCAATGAGCGTGGAATAACCACCTTCTTTTATCATTTTTTTAAGCTTTTTAATCTTTTCAAGCGTCTGCGGAATAAATTTCTGCCCGCCATATCCCGGATTTACAGACATAAGCAATACCATATCCAGGTCTGGCAAAATATCTTCAAGCAAATGCACAGGAGTATGCGGGTTTAAAGTTACTGCTGCTTTCATCCCCTTGTTCTTTATTGTCTGAATGGTGCGGTGTAGGTGTGTGGAAGCTTCAAAATGCACATTCAGAATGTCGGCTCCGGCCTCCTGGAAAGCATCAACATAACGCTCCGGGTTAATTATCATCAGGTGTACATCAAGGGGTTTCTCTGCCACTTTTTTAACCTGTTCCACCACAGGCATGCCAAAAGATAGATTGGGTACAAAGGCCCCATCCATAATATCGAGGTGTATCCAGTCACATTCACTTTGGTTTAACATTTTTACTGCTTTTCCCAAACGAAGAAAATCAGCATTTAATATGGAAGGTGCAATTAATCTGGCCATTTCCCTGTATTTTTAAAGTTTACAAAAGCATCAAAAATACAGAAAAAAAATTCGGGAAAAAACACTGCGGTAAGGAGTTTTAGCCGAGATAGGTTTTCAGAATTTTACTGCGGGTGGTTTCCTTCAGCCGTTTAATCGATTTTTCTTTTATTTGTCGAACCCGCTCTCGGGTAAGATTTAATTTTTCGCCTATTTCTTCAAGGGTAAAAGGATGCGTGCCATTAAGCCCGTAATAGAGCCTTATAATTTCTGCTTCACGTTCTGTAAGGGTTGAGAGGGCGCGCTCTACCTCCTTGCACAAAGAATCATTAAGCAATTCCCCATCGGGGCTGGCAATTTGGTCGTTTAGCAGCACATCATACATATCCCCGTCTTCTTCATGTGTCAAAGGGGCATCCATGGAAAGGTGGCGGTTCGATGAACGCAGGGCTTCTTTTACATCTTCCGGTGCCAGTTCCACCGCATGTGCCAGTTCCTGAATGGAAGGTTCCCGCTCAAACCGCTGTTCAAGCATGGCAAGGGTTTTGTTTATTTTATTTATTGATCCGATTTTGTTAAGGGGAAGCCGCACAATCCTGGCTTGTTCGGCCAAAGCCTGCAATATGGACTGCCTTATCCACCACACGGCATAGGAAATGAATTTAAATCCACGGGTTTCGTCAAACCGTTGGGCGGCTTTAATTAAACCCAGATTTCCTTCATTAATCAAATCAGGAAGGCTGAGCCCCTGGTTTTGATACTGCTTTGAAACAGATACTACAAAGCGCAGGTTGGCATTGATAAGTTTTTCCAGTGCAAAGGTATCACCTTCTTTTATCCGTCGGGAAAGTTCCACTTCTTCTTCTGCCGAAACAAGATCCAGCTTACCAATATCGTGCAGGTACTTGTCCAGTGAAGGGGCATCCCGGTTGGTAACCTGTTTTATTATTTTAAGTTGTCTCATCCCGTGTTCAAACTTAGTTAGTTGCTATGGAAAACTTTCCCAATGTAAATGTACATAAACCATTTTTTATGCACACAGGTAAATATTCTTTATCCACTAATTCACTAATATGAGTGACGATCCTACATAAACCATAGACAGAGCATGTTATTGGTGGGGAATTTCAAACTCCTTCACCGTTATTATTCCCAAATTCTTTATCCCCTCGATCAACAATTTTACTTTTGAGTATGTTAAAAGTAATAAACTTAGTTCGAAAAACCGATCATTTTTAGATCAAAATCCAAATTTTTTCAATAAAAAAAGAATGATTTTAAATTAAAGTTAATTTTTTTTGTTTATTTAAAATGTTTCATGTAATATTGTACTGCATTATTAAAAATGCTCTTCTCTTAATTGAATACCAATCACCTGATTTCTTAAAATAATATATCGTATTCCAAAAGAAGAATTACTTTTTGTTGTGATTTAAATCAAAATCATATTAAATACCATTCATTTTATTAATTTCCTTAAAAACTTATGTACGACATTCTGGAATTGAACAAGAAGCTTGTTAATGAGCTTAGAGAGATTGCTACGGAATTGAAGATAAAAAAAGCTGATACGCTCAAAAAACAGGATTTGATTTACAAAATCCTTGATCAACAAGCCATTTCCGTGACAAACCCTGCTGATGTAAAGAAGCCATCCGGCCGTCCCCCGAAAGCAGCAAAAAATGTGGACGACAGCAAAGGACCAAAGAAAAGAGGGCGCAAACCCAAAGCCCCTCCTGAAGCAGAAACACCGAAGGTTGAGAGTGAAACAAACCAAACCTCAAAAAGAAAAAGAACACGCACTCCAAAAGCAGAGCCCGTAGAAAATACCCAGGCAGCAAAAGCAGCGCCTGAATCTACTGTGCGCAAAGAAACACCGCCAAACTATGGCGACAGAGAGAACCAGAACCGGCCTTCCGGGGAGCAAAAATCATTTCAAAATCGTCCGCCAAGGCACCAACAAAATCAAGGTGCTGGCAGACCTGACATGAATAATAGGAACCAATCCTACCCTCAAAACCGTCAAAATCAAAACCCCAACCAAAACCAAAACCAAAATCAGAATCAAAATCAAAATCCGCGCAATTTCCGCAGCCAGAATGCAGATCGGAAAAGCAATGAAAAACAGTTTGATTTTGATGGTATCGTTTCTTCCAGTGGTGTGCTGGAGATCATGGCAGACGGTTATGGTTTTCTGCGGAGCGGGGATTATAATTACCTGAACTCACCAGACGATATTTACGTATCTCAGTCGCAGATTAAACTTTTTGGTCTGAAAACCGGTGATACCATTAAAGGTAGCATACGACCACCAAAAGAAGGTGAAAAATATTTTCCGCTTATTAAAGTGGAAGAAATTAATGGCCGCGATCCTAACTTTATCCGCGACAGGGTGCCGTTTGATTACCTGACACCATTATTTCCTGATGAGAAATTTCAACTTACCAACGACAGAAGCGCTAATTTATCAGCCCGTGTGGTAGATCTGTTTTCTCCTATCGGAAAAGGCCAGCGTGGATTAATCGTGGCACAGCCAAAAACCGGTAAAACAGTATTGTTAAAAGATATTGCCAATGCCATTGCAGAAAATCACCCTGAGGTTTACATGATGATTTTGCTCATTGATGAGCGTCCTGAGGAAGTGACAGACATGGCACGAAACGTAAATGGTGAAGTAATATCTTCTACCTTTGACGAACCTGCAGACAGACATGTAAAAGTGGCAAATATCGTTCTCGAAAAAGCCAAAAGAATGGTGGAATGCGGACATGATGTTGTTATATTGCTTGACTCTATCACCCGCCTGGCACGTGCTTTTAATACGGTTTCACCGGCATCAGGAAAAGTATTATCTGGTGGTGTGGATGCTAATGCCCTGCACAAACCAAAACGCTTTTTTGGTGCAGCAAGAAATATTGAAAACGGAGGTTCGCTTACCATTCTTGCAACTGCCCTTACTGAAACCGGATCAAAAATGGACGATGTAATCTTTGAAGAATTTAAAGGTACCGGTAACATGGAACTGCAGCTTGATCGCAGACTTTCTAACAAGCGTATTTACCCTTCTGTTGATCTTAATGCATCAAGCACACGTAGGGAAGACCTTCTGCTTGATAAAGACCTCCTAAACAGAATATGGATACTGCGTAATTACCTGAGTGATATGAATCCGGTAGAAGCAATGGAATTCCTTCGCGACAGGATGTCTAAAACGCAATCCAATGCAGAGTTCCTGATTTCGATGAACAGTCAATAGACATAAAAAACCATACAATTAATAACAGGAAAACGCGGACTAAAACCCGCGTTTTTTTTTGCTTTATATATTCCGGGCATGATGAACTCCGACATTAATGATCTTTTTTAGGTTTCAGGAATTTAGCATGATAGATCACCTAAAATCGGCAAATGAATCCTAACACACAGCCAAACTTCAAGCCATTACTAACAATGCTTGCTGAGACCCTCTAAGCAAAACATAGGCTACGTCTGTGATGCTCTTTACCGTGCTTGCCTGTTTGATGAATAGTCAACTTTTAACTGCGGCTTCACTTAAGGAATTTAGAATTTCATGAATTTATCAGATGAATGACTTTAAAGCTATCATTTCTATACATTTAATAATTATGAGGTGGTTCTTTCTATTTCAGTCTAATTACAGATAAGCCTCAAGTGTAACTTTTGTCTTCCATACTCGTTATTTGAAATCAAAATGAATAAGGTTCTACCCTTGCTTTATTTAACATTTTTTGCAAAGTTTATCTTAATTTTGTGATCTTTCGAACAGATTAATTCATTGTTTATTAAATATTTAATTTACCAAAATGGCAAAAAACAAAAAATTCATTACATGCGATGGTAATTACGCTGCATCTCATGTTGCTTACATGTTCAGTGAGGTAGCCGCAATCTATCCTATTACGCCATCTTCAACCATGGCAGAATATATTGATGAATGGGCTGCACACGGTAGAAAAAACATCTTTGGAGAAACAGTAAAAGTTACTGAAATGCAATCAGAAGGTGGTGCTTCTGGTGCGGTTCACGGATCGTTGCAGGCAGGAGCGCTTACTTCTACTTTTACTGCTTCACAGGGATTGTTGCTGATGATACCGAATATGTATAAAATTGCCGGCGAATTATTGCCTGCTGCATTTCACGTTTCAGCCCGAAGTCTTGCAGCCCAGGCACTCTCCATATTTGGTGATCATAGTGATGTAATGAGCACCCGCCAGACCGGGTTTGCCATGTTGGCTACTTCAAGTGTACAGCAAATCATGGACATTGCAGGTATAGCGCATCTTGCAGCTATCAGAACACGTGTTCCATTCCTGCACTTCTTCGATGGCTTCCGCACTTCTCATGAAATTCAAAAAGTAGAAGCATCAGACCAGGATGAATTTGCCAAATTAGTGGATTATGAGGCACTTCAAAAGTTCCGCGATAATGCCCTTAATCCCGAGCATCCGGTAACGAGAGGAACAGCTCAGAACCCGGATATCTATTTCCAGGCACGTGAAGCTTCTAACCGTTTTTACGATGTTATTCCTGACATTGTTGAGGAGTACATGAACGAGATTAGCAAGATTACCGGTCGTGTATATCATCCTTTTACCTATTACGGCGCAAAAGATGCTGAAAACATCATTATAGCAATGGGTTCCGTAACGGAAACCATAAAAGAGGTAATAGATTATAAAATCGCCAATGGAGAAAAAGTTGGTTTAATTACCGTTCACCTTTACCGTCCTTTCTCTACAAAATATTTTCTTAAAGTGCTGCCGAAATCAGTAAAACGTATT
>JBEPYD010000107.1:0-10425 GCA_041641575.1 Bacteroidales bacterium | reverse complement strand
GGTAAATCTACTTTGTTAAATGTTTTAAATGGTACACATGCACCTCATGAGGGGAATGTGCTGATTAATGGTGTAAATATACATCACGAAAAAGAAAAAATAGAAGGACTCATTGGGCATGTGTCGCAGGATGACCTTTTAATAGAAGAATTAACGGTTTTTGAAAACCTGTACTATAATGCCAAACTCTGTTTTGACCATTACAGCAAAGAACAGTTAAAAGAGGTTGTTGACAGCACCCTTAAAAGCCTTGGTTTATACAGCAGTCGAGATGTGATGGTAGGCTCGCCCTTAAATAAGAAGATTAGTGGCGGCCAGCGAAAGAGATTAAACATAGCACTTGAATTGATCCGGGAGCCCTCCATCCTGTTTCTTGATGAACCTACATCAGGATTATCCTCCAGGGATTCGGAAAATATAATGGATTTGCTTAAAGAGCTGTCGCTTAAAGGGAAACTTGTTATTGTAGTTATCCATCAACCTTCCTCAAACATTTTTAAAATGTTTGATAAGCTGATGATTCTTGATACCGGTGGATATCTGATATATTACGGAGATCCAATAGAATCAATCATCTATTTCAAATCAAAAATTCACAGGGCAAACTGGAGCGAAAGCGAATGCCATATTTGCGGTAATGTGAATCCGGAACAAATCTTCAATATTGTAGAGCTAAATGTACTGGATGAATATGGAAAAATTACACCCACGCGGAAAATTTCTCCCCTGGAATGGAACCAGCACTATAATGAACATACAAAGGAAAATGTAGAGACCTATGAAATACCAGAAGAACTTCCGGGAATTTCTTTTCAGGTCCCGGTTTGGTTCCGGCAGGTAGGTGTATTTATTCAGCGTGATATTTTATCTAAGCTTTCTAATACCCAGTATCTGTTTATAAATTTCCTGGAAGCTCCTGTTCTTGCATTTATATTATCTTATATTATAAAGTTCTATAATGTAAATGTTACCAATGAGTATGGTTATACATTGCTGGAAAACAGTAATTTGCCTGTTTATCTGTTTATGTCGGTAATTGTTGCCATTTTTGTTGGGCTTACCGTAAGTGCAGAGGAAATAATAAAAGACAGAAAAATTCTGAAACGGGAATCATTCCTGAATTTGAGCTGGTCCGGCTATTTGGTTGCTAAAATTGGGGTTTTGTTTTTTATCTCTGCCATACAAGCCCTTAGTTTTGTGTTAATTGGGAATTCCATTCTTGAAATAGAAGGCATGTATTTCCATTTCTGGATTGTTCTTTTCAGCGCCTGGGCCTCTGCTAACTTAATGGGGCTTGTTATTTCAGACAGTTTTAAAACAGTGGTAACCATTTATATTTTAATACCTTTTTTAGTAATTCCTCAGATTATATTGAGTGGTATTATTGTTAAATATGAAAAACTAAACCCAGCCATTTCTTCGCCGAGCGAAATTCCAATATTCGGAGAGTTTATAACCGCGCGTTGGGGATACGAAGCACTTGCAGTTTACCATTTTAAAGAAAATGAATACGACAGGCAGTTATATGCCTTCAACAAAGCCATGAGCCAGGCTGAATTTAAGAAAAATTACTGGACCCCGGATTTACGTAATAAAATAGACTTTGTGCGCAGGCATTATCTGGATACTACAAGAAAGGAAGAAGTAAAAAACAAACTGATATTACTCAGAAATGAGCTTGGGAAGGAAATTGCCCGACATGATTATTCTGATTATAAGTATTTAGCCAGTCTTTATCCTGAAAAGCTTACGGAAGAGACCATTACTGAAACGCGGAATTTTATTGAATTGCTTAGCAAGATATACATTAAAGCCTATAACCAGGTAAACAGGGAAAGGGATAATAAAGTTGCCTCCTTACAGGAAAGTCCGGAAATGCGCGAAGCTTTCCTTGATAAAAAACGAAGGCATCATAACGACAGGCTGGAGGAATTTGTCACAAATTCTGATGAGCCTGAAAGGATTGTAGAATACCAGAACCAGTTATACCAGAAAATTGATCCCATATACCTTGATCCTAAACCACAGTTACTGAAGGCTCACTTTTACGCACCAAGAAAGTATGTGTTTGGCAACTACTTTAGCACCTACTGGGTAAATGTTTCTGTTATCTGGATGATGACATTGCTGATGTATGTTCTGTTATATTTCAGAGTATTGCCACGGATGCTGGCTTTTGGTGAAAGCATTATGCTCAAGCTAAAAAAGCCGGAGCAGGAATAAAAAAAAAGCCTGATTTTTATTAAATTAAAAAATCAGGCAGGTATTGTTATTCCGGAAAAATTTTATTCAGTAATTTCTATTTTCTTAAAAGGAACTTTTATAATCGATTCGTAATCTTCTCCGGCTTCAAGCATAGATTCATCATCTTCTTCATAATACCAGTTTATAATTACATCCTCAGACTTTGTGCGCACACCTTCAATCTTTTTGAACAGATCAAGGATGCATTTTGATGAACTGGTATTGAAATATTCAAGTTGAATATTCACTTCAGTTTTAGGCGCAGGGTTTTCTTTATACTCATCGAGCCAGGCTACTAATGGCTTATAGAATTCGATTGAATTTTCAGGTATAGACCTTCCTTTTATCTCTATCACCCCCTTTTCGGCATCAAAGCTTACCGATGGTGTTTTGGGAGATCCCTCAAATATTAATGGTTCCATACGTTAATCGTTAATTTACAAAAATGTCCAGGTTAAAAAAGTAATGTTCCCCTTTATGTTCATAAAAAGAGTATTCAAGATTATTTCCGGTTTTTCTTGCTATATCAACCAATCCCAAACCTCCGCCACCTTTGGCAGATAATTTCTGGTGATTCAGGATGAATTTATACATCTCTTTTAACTCTTCTTTGCTAAGGGAATTTATTTTATCAATTTTATCTTTCAGAAACTTTATTTTTGATGAATTGATGAAATTGCCGCACGATATTCTGAACATCTCATCTTTCTCGGTGATCATGATAATACCAAAGCGGGGGCCAATCACATCCTTTAAATCTTCCGGGGCCTCATCAACATGATGATACAGGTTTTGCAGGCTTTCTACAAGAACATTATAAATCTTTTTCTTGACTTTTCCTTTTTGCATCGCATCCAGGCTACTCTCCATCTGTTCCAACGTACCATTAATAACATCTGTGTTAATGGGCCCCTTATAGGCCAATATCACATTCCCTTTCTCCTGCAAACGATTAAAATGCTCTTCAATATTAAAGCTCATGAGGGCCGTTCATTTTTCTTTTAACTATCTTTTTTGGTAAAACAAATATATAAAAATTATCTTAAAAGAATAGTCATTATTATTTATCGTTTATACCAACAGGCATTATTTGCCCAAATGGTATGATTACTTCTACGTGCAAGTAGTGGTAAAAGTTATAGAAAATCCCTTGTTTGAACATGTCATTCCATACAATCTTGGGTATTTAACCTTACTGTTTTTGTTTATATATTTTTTTTGATCCTGAATAAAGCTGAAAACCATGGTAAAAACAGGCCAGCTTTCCATTGTATAAATTATATTTCATATATGGTTTTAATCCTATATTTTTCATTGCTTCTTTATTTGAAGACAATACAAACGCATTAAAACCATTGAATTTGTGCTTGAAAGCGCTGCCAAGCGTTTGGTACAAGGCAGTAACTGCCCCTTTCATCATTCGTTCCCCATAAGGGGGGTTAACAATGATAGTTCCTTTTTCTGCCGGGGCCTTGGCTTGCTCAACAGAACACTGTTTAACATTTATGTACTTTTTAAGACTGGCGTTTTTACTGTTTTCCAGGCTGGCATTCACCGCTCTGGCATCAATGTCAGAGCCCTGAATGATGGTTTCTTTCTCCGGTTCAGTGGTTTCTTCATTATAAATCTTATTGAAAAGGTCTTCATCATAATCATTCCACTTTTCAAAAGAAAAAGATTTTCGGTAAATGCCCGGTGCAATGCCATGGGCCATCATGGCAGCTTCAATTAGCAGCGTGCCTGATCCGCACATGGGGTCTACAAATGCTTCACCCGGCTTCCATCCGGAGAGGTATATCATTCCTGCTGCCAGGGCTTCATTCAATGGGGCTATTCCCTGCGCAGTGCGGTATCCCCTTTTGTATAGAGGTTGCCCGGAACTGTCAAGCGAAATGGTGCAGGTTGTATCTGAAATGTGCATGTTGAACAGAATATCCGGATCGTCCGGATCAACAGATGGCCGCCTGCCCGTGTCAGCCCTGAAGCGGTCAGCAATGGCGTCTTTCATCTTTAACCCTGCATACAGGCTATGGTTAAAATTGGGTGAAAAAACCACCGGATCGATGGCAAAGGTTTTGTCGCGGCTGAATAATTCCTGCCAGTTAATGGCATAAACTTTTTGGTAAAGGTCTTCCTCATTTTCTACATTAAAGGTAAAGATGGGCCGTAGTACTTTTATGGCAGTGCGTAAATAAAAGTTGGCCCGATAAAGTTCCTCTTTACCACCCGAAAAAGATACCATCCGGTTACCAATCTCAATATTTTTACCTCCAATGTCCGAAATCTCTTTGGCCAGAACCTTTTCCAGTCCGAAAAGGGTTTTTACAACAATCTTATCTTTCATTTTTCTTTAGTTTATCTATGGCTGCAATGCTTTCTTTAATCCTGTTACTGAAATTTCCCGAAATTATTTCGTGGCGGTATCCCAACTCCCTGATAAGTTCAATATATCGTTTTAGGAGCCACTCCCTTTTTTCTCCGCCATTTTCCCTTACGGCATCCGGGACCCATGGGATATCTGTATTGCAAATTAAAAATAAATCTACGTCAAGATTTTCAGATAATGACAGAATCCATGCAGGACATTGGTTGTATACAACTTCAAACCAAACACGCGTGATGATCATATGTGTATCAAAAACAATCAGTTGATGGGTTGATTGTGCTGCTTTACCTATGGCTTCTTTTTGTAACGCTGCTACTTTTTCCACATCATCAAAATTATAGGAACGTTTAAGGTTTTCCATGTATTCCCTTGCGGTTTCCGGATAGTATTCAGCATTTAACCTTTCTGCTAAAGCTTTAGACAGCGTGGTTTTTCCGGTTGATTCCGGTCCTGTTACCACAATTTTTATCTGCCTTTGCTTCATCATTGTTCGGTGTATGATTTTTTCCATTCCACATATCCTGTAACCGCCATAGTGGTGTATACAACAAAAAGGATAACGGTGGGATATAGTTCTTTATAAATATATAACCCGGTGGAAACCGCGTCTATAAAAACCCAAAACAGCCAGTGTTCCAGGTACTTCTTTGCAAGCATCCATGTGGCTGTAATGCTGAGTGCAGTTGTGAGGCCATCCCAAACGGGTAAATCAGCATCTGTATATTTAATAAGTATAAAAGAAATAATGAACCAAAGAATGCCCGATATAAATAATAGTACTGCTAAAAGTTTTACAGATACTCGTTTTATCCGAACAATGTTTTTTTCGCTCTTTTTACGATGTACTATCCAGTAATACCATCCGTAAACACTAATGATAACATAATAAACCTGTAGGCTCATATCGGCATACAGCCGGCTTTGGAAAAATACCAGGGTATAAATGGCAGAAGTTAGAAGACCTACAGGCCAAAGCAGTATGTTTTGCCTGATACTGAGATAAAGATAAAGCAATCCTGAAAGGGCTCCTAAAATCTCAATATAATGATCCTGTACCCAATTAAATACCGGCATTGACGATGATAGTTCTGGTTATTGGGCGGCGTTCTTCATTTCACTGGTAATTCTGGAGTAATAGGTGTTCCAGTTCTCCAGCACATCTATTGCCTTTAAAACCATATCATCGCTGGTATTGTAGACTTCGTAAAACTCGCTGGTATTCCACAGGTCTCTTGCAATATACGCCTTAAGCAGCAGCTCTATGTCTTCTTTTGATTGTGTAAACTCCTCTTTGTGAAATTCCAGCTCTTCCTGGTATGCAAATTCCTTTAGTTCTTCCATAATCTCATCCGTAACCTGGAAATTATCTAGGTAATTTTCGAAATCCCTGTATTTACGCTCCAGCCGGTCCCGGTTCTGATCTACATAATGCAACACGAACCTGTTAAGTATCCCCTTACGGATTAGCGAGGCATAATAATCAGTATTTGGTGTAGTGTCGATAGGGATAAAAAGATCCGGCATAATGCCTCCTCCACCATATACAATACGATTTTCGAGGAGTGTTTTATATTGCAATGAGTCCGGGAATTGTATGCTGTCCTTGTAGATAAATTCGCCGTGCTCAAACCGGGTCATTAAATCCTTGGCGTAAGCTTCTGTACCTTCATCATAAGGTTTTTGTATCAGACGGCCAGTAGGTGTATAATAACGGGCAATTGTAAGCCTGATCATAGAACCATCGGGCAAAAGGAAGGGTCGCTGTACAAGGCCTTTGCCGAATGTTCGTCTGCCGATAACTATGGCACGGTCCCAATCCTGTAGGGCTCCGGCAACAATTTCACTGGCCGAGGCTGAGCCTTCATCTACCAAAACAATTACTTTTCCATCTTCAAATTCACCGGTTGCCGTGGCTATATACTCGCGTTTTTTGCTATTCGTGCCTTGTGTGTAAACAATCATCCGGTCTTTTTCAAGAAAATGGTCGGCAAGTTTTACCGATTCATCAAGAAATCCACCTCCATTGCCTGAGAGGTCAAGAATAAGCTTACTGGCACCTTCTTTCTTAAGCTCTTTAAGTGCCTTTTCAAATTCTTCCACCGTAGTGGCTGCAAAGCGGTTAAGCTTAATGTAACCAATATCGTTATGGATCATGTAAGATGCATCAAGACTGTAGATAGGAATCTTATCCCGTGTAATGCGGAAATCAAGTAATTCATCTATACCTCTTCTGAGAACGGAAATCTGTACTTTTGAGCCTTTTTCTCCACGGAGAAGGTCAAAAACATCCTGGTTGGTAATGTTTTTACCGGCAACGTTTTCATCTTCAACTTTTATGATGCGGTCTCCTGCCTGAATACCCACTTTTTCACTGGGGCCTCCGGGTATTGGAGATATTACAAAAATTGTATCTTCAAGTATGTTGAATGAAACACCAATGCCTTCAAAATTACCCTGGAGGGGTTCATTGGCTTTTTGAACCTCTTCTTTGGTAAGATAAGCTGAATGTGGATCTAAATCCTGTAAAACCTCAATGATAGCATTTTGTACAATGTCTTCCTGGTCTACAGAGTCTACATAGTAAGTGTTTATCCATTCCAGCACCTTGCTCATTTTATAGCTATGCTCATTAAAAAATTGTGCCTGTGCAGAAAGCGTAAACAGTAGCAAAGCTGCAGCGGTAATGGGTAATCTTTTTATTATTCGTGCAAAAAACATATGATAGATTTATGTTAAACTTTCAAAGGTATTAAATAATAATAAAACCGGGTTTATAATTCCCACCATTATAAACGAAAATACAGGAAGTAATGTTTTACGTTGTTTGAAATCACTTTATTTTTATCTCAAAGACTTTTGTTGTCTCATCTGTAACTTTAAACCTGTCATCAATTCGTTTGCCAACTATCCATACTATTTTATCTGAAGAGGTTAAAATCCAGGTTTGTGATTTCTCAAATAATGAAAGTTTCTGGTCAGTGAAGAAATCACTTACTTTTTTCATTGCTTTCATGCCAAGCGGACGGAAGTAATCCCCCTGCTTCCATCTGCGCAGAATGAGCGGAAAGTCCAATTTGTCATAATCTAAGCAGGCATTCCCGGCGTATCGGGAAACCTGGTAATCAACATTTTTTTCTTTTGTTATCAATTCCAGGTGCAACGGAGAAGATATTTCCGAGTCCCCGGTAAAAATGTAATGAAGTTCTTTGCTATGCAAGGTTTCCTCTTTTTTTGTTAGCTGAATGGTATCCCGGTCTTTTATCAAATGGTGGGATGACGAAAAAAACTGTTTGCCCGATGTTTCATCCAAACAATTGAGGATGTTATTTATTTGTGCATGATTAAAGCCATTAGGGGCTAGTGCTTCATGAAGGATAAGATCCGGAAACATCGTATCCTTTAATGCCGGTATATTTATGTACACGATGCTATCTTTCTCATTTACAATATTTGCCAGCTCCCGCTCAAGGTATCGCTCATAAATTATACGCATCTGGTGCAGGTTTTCCATATTCCGCATCATGGTTTCAAGGAATGACGGACTAAGTTTTAGAAATTCAGGGAGTATAGAATGCCTGATTTTATTGCGTGTATATTTTTCTTCTCGGTTTGAAGAATCTTCTCTATATGCAATGTTGTTATCAGAAACAAAAGATTCAATTTCTTCCCGGGTAATTTCCAGCATAGGGCGTATAATATTTTCCTTTACAGGTTTAATTCCCGAGATTCCACGAATACCGGTGCCCCGAACCAGATTAATGAAAAATGTTTCAATCGAATCATTCAGGTTATGCGCTGTAGCGATAAAATCATACCCATGTTTGGATGCAATTTCTTTGAACCAATGGTACCGAAGATCACGCGCTGCCATTTGGGTCGATAATTGGTGTTCCTGTGCATGGTTCTCTGTATCAAAATGTTGAACATGAAATGGCACAGAAAATTTGTGGGCAAGATTTTTTACAAATTCTTCATCACCATCCGATTCATCTCCACGTAGTTTAAAATTGCAATGACCGATGGCGAACTTTTTTCCAAGATGTTTCAAAACCCAGGCAAGCATTGTAGAATCGATTCCGCCACTAACAGCAACCAGAATATATGGCTCTTTTATTAAATTTTTATGCTGTGAGAAGAAATTGCTAATCTTATTTTCCGGACTTTGCTTATCCATTGCTAAAATGGGGGATGAAAATTTAATTTATGAAAATAGTCATTTCACACAAATGTAGGAATGTTATTTGTAAAGATTACAAATATAATTAGGTAAGTGCTAAGGCATGATGATTTTTTGTAACTTCAACACTTTAAAATTAAATACTGAATCATGAATAAGAGCCATTTTTATGCAATAATCATAAGTATATTAAGCTTGTCAACCGTAGGTTGTGAAAGAGGACCCAATATTTTCACAGTAAACCAGGACATTGCTTTCGGGCAGCAGGTAGATAGTATTGTAGAAGCCGATTATAATGTGCTGGATCCGAATGAATATGAAGATGCCTATTTCCATATAAACCGGATTTTCAACAATATACTTGTAACTGATGATATGAAATACAAAGATCGTTTTCCGTGGCAGGTAAAAATTATTCAGGATGATGAAACATTAAATGCCTTTGCAGCCCCGGGCGGTTATTTATATTTCTATACAGGATTAATAAAATACCTGGATGACGAAGCTCATTTGGCTGGCGTTATGGCTCATGAGATGGCACATGCTGACCTGCGCCATTCTACCCGTACCATGACCAAAGTATATGGTTACAGCCTTCTGCTAAATATTATCTTAGGGAAGGATTCAGGAGAATTGGCAAATATCGCCGCAGATCTTGCGCTCGGTTTGGGAGGTCTTAAGTTCTCCAGGGATCATGAGTATGAGGCTGACCGGTATTCTGTTCAGTATTTGGAAGATACGGAATATAACCCGCGCGGTATTAAAGGTTTTTTTGAAAAGCTTATCGCGCAGGGGCTTTTTGATGAGGAAGAAAGTGGGCCGGCATGGCTGAGTACACACCCAAATCCTCCGGATCGACTTGAGGCCATAGATGAATTCTGGGAAACATTAGGTAGTCCAACTGGTGTGAGCGAGGAGAATCCCGGAAGCTACGCTGCTTTTAAGAACAGCCTTCCCTGATTAATGTATCCTCATATTTTCCTGTTGATATATCCACTGTAATCTTTCAGTTCCGGAATATAATGTTTGCTAAACAGGGCGGAGGAGATCAAAAAGTCAGCAGTTGAGCGGTTGCAGGCAGTAGGCAAATTATATAATGCTGTTATCCGCAGAAGTGCTTTAACATCTACATCATGGGGCTGTGGCTGCATGGGATCCCATAGAAAAATAAGAATATCTATTTCACCATCTACGATGAGAGAACCTAACTGCTGATCGCCTCCAAGGGGACCTGATTTCAGTTTTACTAGGTTAATCATTCCACTATTTTCTTTACCTACCCGGTTCAACAGGGCCTCCTCCACCATCTTTCCCGTGGTGCCAGTGCAGATTAATTTATGTTCAATCAGTATTTCCCAGTTAAAATCAACCCACTCCGCAAGATCTGATTTTCTGTTATCATGTGCCACAAGGCCAATACGCTTTACTTTTTTCATCAGTTTATAAATTATTTATCATTTAAATAATATAATGCCATTATTACAGCCTCATCACTTTCACGCTCTCTCATTTACATATTTGGACTTTTAATGAATGAAAGATAGTAATATCCAAGGGCAAATGTAGGTAATACTTACATTTATTCTGTTTGAAAAAGTAAAATTTAACTTAAATTTTA
>JBEPYD010000106.1:0-10528 GCA_041641575.1 Bacteroidales bacterium | reverse complement strand
ACATGATAAAATAGGGGCACGGCTTTATCTTGAAGCAAAAGATGCGGGCGAATATGCCATGCGCAGCATTCATAAAATAAACACCCCGATGTTACTCATGCATGGTAGCCACGACAAAATCACCTCAGCTCACGCCAGCAGTAGTTTTGTTAAAAATGCAGGCTTTCGCACACAGTTTAAGTTATGGAAGGGATTATATCACGAACTCCATCATGAAAAGGAAAATGATCGTATCTTTGCATTTATCATGCAATGGTTTCAGGAACTTCCTTCCCTGGCTGCAAAGAGTAAATCAGATGGATACTTTTAGAACAGAAATATTCCCTCATATATCACCCTTTCGAATCAATTATGATACTCCCCTGCTCTTTACAGGCTCCTGTTTTAGTGAGAACCTAGGTCATCATCTGCTACAAAGAAAATTTCCGGCCCTTATTAATCCTTTTGGTGTTATCTATAATCCGGCAAGCATCAGCAAGGGGATTCAACGTCTTATTACCGGCGCTCCTTTTGCCGAAAGTGATTTGCATTATTACAACAAACTTTGGTTCAGCTTTCATCATCATGGCTCTTTTTCGCATCCCCATAAGGAAACTGCCCTAAAGACAATGAATGCACAATTGGACACAGCTTCCGCCCATCTGCAAAAAGCAAAGTTTCTGTTTATTACCTTTGGAACTGCATGGGTTTATGAGCGCAAAACAGATCAGGAGGTGGTGGCTAACTGTCATAAGCTACCGTCGGAAAAATTTAACAGGTATCTGCTAAAGCCTGAAGATATCATAAATGAATATGCGGGACTTATAAGTTTGCTGCACGCGAATAATAACGATTTGCAGGTGTTTTTTACAGTAAGTCCGGTGCGGCATTTAAAGGATGGCGCCATAGAAAATCAGAGAAGTAAAGCCATTCTTTTGGTTGCCCTCCATGAAATCATTGCCCGTTCCTCCATGTCGCATTATTTTCCGGCCTATGAGCTCGTGATGGACGACTTGAGAGATTACCGTTTTTTTGAGGAAAACCTTACACATCCGGGAAAGCAGGCTGTTGATTATATTTTCCGGAAGTTTATGGATACATTCATGGACGAGGATGTTAAGCATCAGGCAACTGAAATACATCGTTTTATGAAAGGGTTTGCCCACAGACCCCACCACGTTATACCCACTGAAATTGAAAAATACCTTGCACAAATGAAAAAGAAGGCCCACACAATCGAAAAAAAATATCCGCCTTTAAATTTTGATGATGAATTGTATCAACTGGAGAATAAACTGTCTGCATATATTGCAAAATGATGGACGGGTTTATACCTGAAAAAAACAAAAACCTGTGAATATCCCTGAATTACTCCTGCAAGCCATATCTGGCAAGTTTCTGGAATTTGAACAAGCCCTTTTTTTATATAAAAATGCGAAAACAAGTGAATTAATGCTTGCTGCAGATACGGTGCGAAAGAGGAAACATCACCCGAACATTGTTTCGTGGATTATTGACCGCAATGTAAACATTACCAATGTTTGCCTCAGCCGCTGCAAATTTTGTAACTACTACCGCAAAGCTAAGGATGATGACGCATACATAACTACTGCTGAAGAGTATGAAGCTAAAATCAGAAGGCTCTGGGAACTGGGGGGTGATCAGCTGCTGCTGCAGGGTGGATTGCATCCGCATTTAGGTCTGGATTTTTACCTCAAGCTTTTCTCAAATTTGAAAGGTAAATATCCATGGTTAAAGCTACATGCTTTGGGTCCTGCAGAAGTTCATCATTTGGCAAAGATGGAAAAATGCGGTTATGCCACAATACTTGCTGAGCTACACAAAGCAGGGTTGGATAGTTTGCCCGGTGCTGGTGCTGAAATACTTGCAGACAGGGTACGTAAATTAATCTCCCCCGCTAAATGTTCAGCCGATGAATGGCTACAGGTAATGCGAGAAGCTCATAAAACGGGTATGTCAACATCTGCTACCATGATGTTTGGCCACGTTGAAACCATAGAAGAACGCGTGATGCATATTTTAAAAATCCGGGATTTACAAAATGAGAAACCTGCAGGTCATCCTGGATTTGTAGCCTTTATTTCATGGCCTTTCCAGGGAAAAGATACGAAGCTACAGGAAAAATATCATGTTTCTCCGGTAAGTGCTGAAGCATACATTCGAATGGTAGCCACCAGTAGATTATTGCTTCCAAATATTGAAAACATACAGGCAAGCTGGCTTACAACAGGAATAGAGACAGGAAAAATATGCCTCCATGCCGGTGCCAATGACCTTGGGTCAATAATGATTGAAGAAAATGTTGTGTCTGCAGCAGGGGCAAACCATGCATTGGATGAAAAGGGTATGGAAGAAGCCATCAGGGATGCAGGCTTTATTCCTGTACGCCGAAACCAAAAATACGAGTTGCTTAGCTATCCCGAAGATTAATCAGGGATTGAGTGGGATTTGAATAATAAAAGAAGTGCCCTGTCCCGGGCTGCTTTTTATATCCAAAGTTCCATTATGCTTATCAATGAATTCTTTTGAAAGAATCAAACCGAGTCCCGTACTGGGTTCTCCCTCGGTACCAGGCGTGGGCTTAAAACTGTCCAGGTGAAATAAACTGTTGCGTTTCTCTGCTGACATACCAATACCATTATCCTCAACGGATATTTCCACAAGTTCGTTTGTAATTTGCCGTGAAGTAATAATTATTTTACCTTTTCTTTCTGTGAATTTAATGGCATTTGAAACCAAGTTTCTGATAATGGCACCAAACATGTTTTTATCTATATGAACGAAAAGGTCTTCCTGAAGATGAAATGAAAGGTCAATATCTTTATTCTGTGCAAACTGCACCAGGTGTTCTGTATTTAAAAGCACCAGCTCTTTTACGTCCTGATATTCCGGCTTATAATTGATATTACCATTTTGCAGTCTCGACCATTCCAGGAGATTATCGAGTAAACGATAAATGGTTTTGGCCGTATTCCACATTTCATTAGAAATAGAGGCTATTCCCTGGTTCTTTTCTTGCCGGGCCTCCTCGTTCAACAGTTTTGATAATTGCATAAAACTGGAGAATGGTCCTTTAAGGTCGTGTGCAAGAATAGAAAAAAACCGGTCTTTCTCATGGTTAAGTAAGCGTAATTGATTCTCACTCTCCTGAAGTTTATTTTCCATTTCTTTCCTGGCAGAAATGTCCATAATTGTACCAACTAACTTGTAGGGTTCATCATTCCTGAATTCTGTAACTCTTCCAATGGTATGTATCCAGTGATATAAGCCATCTTTACTCTTTAGCCGAAAATCACTTTCATAATAATCTTTCTTCCTTGAAATATGATCGCTTAAAGCTTCTTTCAGTATTGAAATATCATCCGGATGTACAAGCTGATCAAATCCTTCTATGGTTTGAGGAAATTCTCCGGGATCATAACCCAACATACGTGATTTTTGCATGGGAAATACCAGTAGACCAGATTTATAATTCCACTCCCACCAGGTAATACGACTATTCTGTAATGTTAACTCAAGTTTGTCAGTGGTTTCCTGCAGCCGGTTTTTGGTTAGTGTAAGTTCAGATACATCTGTAATAGCCGTCCGGCAATATATGGCCCCTGTATTTTTGTCTATAAAGGCTGCGCTCTGCAAGCGTGTGTAAATTTTCCTGCCCTCCTGATCTAAAAGTATGGCATTTATTTGGTGAACATCATTAGTAGAATCTTTTAGCACCACTGAAAGATGTTTGTGAAAATCATGCTTTGTCTCCGGTGCAAGAAATTTAATGAAGCTTTTGTTTAATACATTTATTTTGCTTTTCTTGAAGATGTTTAACGCTGTATAGTTGATGTCAACAACATTTATGAACTTATCAAGAATTACATATCCCAGGGGAGCGAAATTAAATAAATCAAGATACCTTTCTTTTTCTGCCCTTAGCTCTGACTGGCTTTCCATTAATTCCTGATTCTGCACTTCCAATTCAAAGTGCTGAATATTCAACTGCTCAATAAGCCTCTCCAATTCCATATTGGAGGTATCTCTGTTTTCCTCATTTTTTCTTAAATAATCCTCTGCTTCTTTGCGTAACTTTAAAAAACGTGATTTATTTCCATTCATAAATTGAAAGCTTTTAAGGAAATTATTTAAAATATTGTTACGAAATTATTTTAGTATTTGTAGAATCTAGCCTAAACGCTCATACTTTTTATAAAATTCGTGATTCTTTAGGTTACCTGTGAATATCTGGTGATGAAAGTGTGTTATCTTCTGCGCATTAAGATCCCGGTTATAATGGCAATGATAATTGCCGAGAAGAGAATAGAAGATCCGCTGGTTTGATTCCAAAACCAACCAATGGTGACATTCCTCCATGCATGTTCCAATACCTGGTTTGTCATTTCAAAACCGTATGGTGTAATCAGAAGTAAAATTAAATCCATCAGAATGGCCGGAAATAGAATAACCAGACCAAGCAAAAGAACCAATACAACAACCAGTATTCTGAAAATGGTAAAGAAACTCTCAACAATGGAAATGTACTGAAAGCTTTCCGCAGATATCTTTCCGGTAACAAGCCCAATGATGATAACAGAAATAGAAAAAATAAACAAAGCAACCACATACTTCCTCATATCAATTTTTTTAAATGAATATATTTAACTATAAAAGTATATTAATATACTCAGAATAAAAAAGTTACAGCCAATTATTTTTAGCGAACTAAAATTGAACAAGCCTACCTGCGACTCGTTATACTTTAAAAGATAAATATGGAAGCATTATTATTGATAGATATACAAAATGATTTTCTCCCTGGTGGTTCACTCGCTGTTAGCAATGGTGATGAAGTAATACCTGTAGCTAACGAATTACAGGATTTTTTTGAGGTGGTAGTTGCCACCCAGGATTGGCATCCGCCGGATCATGGAAGTTTTGCTTCAAATCATAAAGGTAAAAAGCCGGGAGACAAGATTAAACTAAGTGGTGCAAACCAGGTTTTATGGCCTGACCACTGTGTACAGAATAGTAAAGGTGCTGAATTCAGCAAATCATTGCAGACTGATAAAGTATGGAAAGTGGTAAGAAAAGGTACTGATCCGAAAATTGACAGCTATAGTGGTTTTTATGATAACCAACATAAAAAAATGACACCCCTGAACGAACTGTTGACTGAACGGAATGTTGATACGGTTTATATTACAGGACTGGCTGCCGATGTTTGCGTCAACTTTACCGTGCTTGATTCACTGGAACTCGGGTATAAAACCATCCTGGTAACTGATGGCACCAAAGCCGTGAAAGGAGATGATGCTAAAGAAAAAACATTGAAAGCACTCCAAAAGAAAGGAGCAATCTTAAAAACTTCAAAAGAAATTATCGAAGAAAAATCTGAGTAGAAAATAAATACCGGATTGTATGCAGTTACCCCGTGGGTAATAAAAAACCCTGCCAGCATTTACTGACAGGGTTTTTTATAATATCTAAATAAATTTATGAACTAAAGGATATTATCCCATATAATGATAATGAGGGCCAAATCGTTCAAAGGCTGCTTTGTCAAGCGATTCTCTGTGGTCAGGATGCGCAACAGAAGTAATTAATTTCGCTCTTTTTTGCAAAGGAAGGCCATATAGGTTAACGGCACCATATTCTGTTACAAGCCAGTGAATGTTAGCCCGGGTAGTTACTACACCGGATCCTTCCAAAAGTGTGGGAGATATTTTTGAACGACCTTTTCCGGTTACACTAGGCATGGCAATAATGGGCAATCCATTTTTTGAGTAACCTGCACCACGGATAAAGTCAATCTGGCCGCCTACACCAGAGTAATGCGTGGTTCCAATGGAATCTGCACAAACCTGTCCGGTTAGGTCTACAGCAAGTGCAGAGTTTATAGCCGTTACCCTGTGATTCTTACGCACGTTTGCAACAGAATTTGTATGGGCAACATCCATCATTAAAACCATGGGATTATCATCGATAAAATCGTAAAGTTTTTGTGTTCCCATTAAGAATGAGGCCACACATTTGCCTTTGTCTATCTGCTTGCGTTTTCCATTTACGACACCTTTATCAATAAGCGGCAGCAAGCCATCAGAGAACATTTCGGTATGTACGCCCAGGTCTTTATGATTTCCCAGTTCGGCCAATACTGCATTCGGTATACCGCCAATACCCATTTGTATGCAAGCACCATCCTCAACCAGGTTCGCAACATTTTTTCCAATGGCTTTGTCTATATCCGTAAGTGGTGGGTTTTCATGGGCAAACAATGGAGCATCATGTTCTACAAACATATCAATATCCCGTACGTTTATCTGGGCATCCCCCCATGTGCGGGGTACATGCTTGTTTACCTGTGCAATAACCGTGTCAGCAGTTTCAATAGCGGCAAGGGTAGCATCTACAGAAGTACCGAGTGAAACATAGCCATGCCTGTCAGGGGGGGAAACCTGCACCATCACTACATTAATATCCAAATATTTTTCTCGGATTAATTTTTGAGTCTCACAAAGGAAGATCGGAATATAATCTGCATAGCCAGCTTGTGTGTTTTTCCTAACATTACCACCCACAAAGAAAGATTCTAACTGAAATACGCCTTCAAATTCAGGATCGGCGTAAGGTGCAGCTCCCTCTGTGTGAATGTGGTGAATACGCACATTTTTAAACTCTTTTCTTCTACCCCGTTCCACCATAGCTGCTACAAGGTGATGAGGAGTCACGGCTACTGAGCTAAGATGAACACGATCATTGGTTTTAATGGCCTTTACGGCTTCTTCTGCGGTTACTGTTTTTATCATAAAAAAGGTATTTTTTAAAAAGAAAGCGCAAATATAACAACAAAATCTGTTATTTAAGTAACAGAGCAGGGGCAAATTCAGGTTCCACATTTTCTTTGTTCTTGATAAACGCCTGTTTTTCAGCCCTTTTTACAGTTTCACCCCTGAACAGGAAGCATATGTTTTACAAGTAATTTAGAATGAACCAAAATGTTTAATTTTGTGCTCATTTTAATAAAAATCTCTTCTTCCATGCTTATCCTTGATAAACCTTATGTTTCCAATTTTTTAAAAGAAACTATTAAGGAATATTCCTTACCTGTTTTAAAGAATTCGTTTGGAACATCGCTCCTGGGCCATGATTGTTCTTCCTTTGTATCGCAAAATAAATTCACTGAGGAGGTGAGCAAATATCCTTACCCGCAGTTGCTTTGTCCTTCTGAAAATTCGCTTGAATGGATATACCAGGTTCTACCGGATAGCAAGGTAGCTAAAAACGCCCTCCTTTTTAAAGATAAAGTTAAGTTTCGTGAGCACACGCAGCACATGTTCCCGGACTTATTTTACAGGGAAATCTCACTGGAGGAAATGCGTACAGGTATGCCGGAATTGCCATACCCATGCGTGGTAAAGCCTGCCGTAGGTTTTTTCAGCCTGTCGGTGTATAATTTATTCAGCGCCAGTGATACGCGCAACATGATTGCAGATATTGAACGAAGGCATGAAAGCATTGCACACCTGTATCCTGAAAGTGTTTTAGATACAACCCGTTTTATTGCAGAAGGATATATAAAAGGGACAGAATATGCATTTGATGCTTTTTTTGATGCAGAGGGAGAACCAGTGGTGATGGGTATTTTCCAACACTATTTTGCTTCTGATGAAGATGTCAGTGACCGGCTTTATATTACCTCGTCTGCCATTATGCAGGAAAATCTGCATGGATTTACCTCTTTTTTGCAAAAAATAAATGAGAATTTAAACCTGCGTAATTTCCCCCTGCATGCTGAAGTAAGGGTAGACTCCAGAGGCAAAATTGTTCCTGTTGAAATAAACCCTCTCCGTTTTGGCGGATGGTGCACTACTGCCGATTTAACCTGGCATGCCTATGGCTTTAATCCATACCTGAGTTATTTTAATAAGGAAGCGCCGGCCTGGGAAAAGATTTTATCCGCACATGATAAGCATATATATGGCCTTGTTGTGTTAAATAATTCCACTGGAACGGAAGGATCACAAATTTCTTCATTCAATTATGAGCAATTACAAAAGGATTATAATAGTATTATTGAGTTGCGAAAAACAGATTTCACAAAATTTCCCTTATTCGGTTTTCTGTTTGTAAAAGTTAAGCATACAGCAATTGATTCATTAGAACCTTTGCTTAAAAGCACTTTGAAGGAGTATATCCGGGTGAGCTGAAAAATAAAAACACCAGAGTGCAACGCACTGTAATATTAAATTAGCGTTTTATAAAGACTTTTTGAAAGCGGTTTTGCCCGGCTGATAAGTCGAGCAGATAGGTGCCGGGGGCTAAATTAGTACAACCAATTATACCTGAAGCCATACCCTGCATCAGTAGCTGTCCGGTAAGGGAATAAATACGCCAGTTTAGATTTTCATTTTCATAATCAGTAAGGTAAATTTCATCTTCCACAGGATTTGGATAAATCTTATCCATAAAAAGTTCATTGCTATTTCGAACAGCAGTAGCAGTTGATATCAATTTTTGCAGATGCTTCCATAGATCATCATCGAAAGTGGAAAGGGCAAAAGAGGCTTCATCGGCAGCATTTCCGCAGCGCACCACTACCAGATCAAGGGAAGGTACTACATAAATTTTCTGATCGTTTACCCCGAGGGCTGCAAACATGTCTGCCGGTGCAGAAGGGATCAACGGACCGGGAAGTGAGGTAGCCATTCCGGGGGGAATATAATTGTCTTTTCCATTGATCCACCAAAGATATCCATAGGAAGGATTGAGGTTTTGAGAGCTGGATACCATCTGATTAAAATAGGCAGTGTCCTCCAGTATGATTTCTCCATTCCAATTGCCCCGGCTCAATGCCAGCAGGCCAAACCGGGCCATATCGCGGGTTTTCCCAAAACGTACATTATTGTAGTCAAGTTTAAGCCAGAAGCCTTCCAGACCAATAGTATTGCGTAGTTTTTGATTTGTCCACTGGTTGATGTTTTGTCCTGTGGCATTTTCTAAAACCTTTTCAAGTAAAGTATAGGGTGCATTATGGTAAAACCATCTTTCACCGGGAATAAATGCACAATTGAGGCATTCCGGCAGGGTACAATCAAGGTTCACGCCTGTAGTTTGCAATCCGGTAGTCATGGTAAGCTGATGCCAGAGGGTGATTTCGGCCTCCGCTTCGGAATTACAACCGGTCCAGCCGGTACCCAGGTATTCTGCCGATGCATCATGAATATTGAGGAAGCCATCCTGCTGGGCCATACCCATTAAAAAGGCCGTCAGTGATTTACCTGCTGAAGCCCAGTACCAAAGAGAATCTTTGGTGAAGGTGCCGAAATATTTCTCAGCAGCAATCCTGCCTTCATGAAGAATAATAAAACCTTTGCTGTTCTTTTCTTCAAGAAAATGATATAAGGTATCCAGATAATCCGAATTCCAGCCCAGTGTTGCCGGCGAGGTCTCCACCCACTCGTCTGTTGAATTCGGCGGGTAATAATAAGGTGTTTGGGCAAACAATAAACTGCTGCATAATAAAAAACAAAAGCTGGAAAAGAAAGCCTTCAGCATGTTTATTCGTAATTTCCGAAACTAAAATTCACACCTACAGACATTATCAGAGGGGCATAATCGAATTCTATTTGTTCTGAATTTAAGGGAATGCTGAGGCCAATCTCCCCGATAAACTTGATGTATTTGTATCCCACTTTACTAATAAAAACAGGCTGTACAAAAAAACCTGTGTCATCGCGCCCAACATCCGGACTCGACATAATAATGCTTGTAAAACGGGTTGAAATTCCGCCTTCAAAAACATCGTTTGAAACCCCTACCTGAGGTTGCAGGAATATTTTCCGGTAAAAAGCCTCATCCGTATCATAAAAATAACTGCTGCTGCTGGAATAAGTACCTTCCATTTGTCCCATGCCATAACCACCGTAGAATTCAAACCGAAATGAATTTTCTGAGGGTAGAAAATATCCCACACCAAACTCACCAAAAATATGTTTATGGCTGTCTTCAAAAAAAGTGTTGTTTTCATCATCTTTTCTATCGGCATAGCTGCCATTGGCCATCAAAGCAAACTGATCTGCAACTGCATACGCCAGGTGCAGGTCGGCGCCGGAATTTCCGGTAAGAATACTGGCTTCAAATTCCCCTGCCTGGCTAAAAAATGGTGCATTTACAGCGGTGGGATAATATTCTCTTGAGCAGGATATGAATACAAGTGCCAAAAGGAGTATGAGTATATATAAAATTCTGTTCATCTTTTAATAATTAGTTTTATTTCCGCATCAGGATACTTTTTAATGCTTACCCTGCCACGCGAAAATTTAAGCTAATTTATCATAAATTATTTAATATCCTTTAATATTGGGAAAACACCCAGTCTCAGATTTCTTATAGCGCTCTATGACATAATGTACCATGCAATTCCTTTCTTAGTGCATATATTATTTTATTCAACACGCGTTTTACAGAGGAAACCATTAATTACCAAGACTGACATTGACGCCAAAAGAGACCATAAAAAGTAATGCATCAAACTCCACTTCTT
>JBEPYD010000105.1:0-10537 GCA_041641575.1 Bacteroidales bacterium | reverse complement strand
CCCCATTTCTGCTGAAAGATCAATATAGGGAACCAGTTTGTTGTAATCCTGGGGACTGTTATGATCACTCCACCAGCTCCAGGAAGCCCTTCCGGGTAAAAATTGGGAGAAATCTTCAAATACGGCTGGTTTGCTTAAATGGTGTATAAGATTTGATTCCAGGATAACGCCAGGGGAATCTCCCATAATAATCACCCGCCATGGTGTTTTCCATGGCAAAGTAGAAACCGGATGTATACTTCCAATTCCAAATATTTCCTCGGGGTTGGGAAATTCAAGGGTATAGGTAAGGCTATCCTGTATATTCAATAAGCGTGACCCTGTATATGAGCGGTTTACATTGGCTTCTGCAACAGAAAACCAGTGATTGCCTGATTTAAAAAGTACGGGATATCCCCAGCCCAGTTTGGTGCCGGATTCCGTTCCGGCAGGAGATGCATTTGTATATGTGGTTTCATAGGCCGGTGACCAGGGAGCCGGTTCCTGATAAGGCATGGCCCACTTTACACTGTTTTGCGGCACGGTAAAAGCCGTTTGTTCTAAAAGCACCTGCTTTTCTTCCAGAGAAGTATCCGGAAAAGCATATCGAAATGCCACCCCATCGTTATAGGCACGGGCGTGTATTTCAAGAGGATTATCATTTACAGAAAGAAAAGAGAGGGTAAAAGTTTTATATGGCGCCTCATTTTCCAATCTTTTACCTGTATTCATGATGTAGGCATCAGCATCTTCTCTAGTGTCAGACACTTTTACAAAGCGTAAAGATCCTGAGAAATCATCGTCGCTGCGGACGACACCCAGAGGTGACTGTTTAATTACTGTTACCGGTGTATCCCGAATGGTATGAAATATATTATAAACAAGAGAAGAGTCTTCTTCAACAAAATTTATTTGCATTGATATCTCACCGGAAGGTGAAGAAATCTCCCATGATAATGCATCCTGCTCCTCTGACTGACAACCTATGATGGCAATAAAAAGCACGGTTAGTAAATACAAGAAAATGTTTTTCATATACTTTTGGTTTTGTTTAGAAATTGCTGAAGAAAAATCAAATATATAATTTTTCCGGCAAATGCGGCGTAGAAACTAAAAGCTCTTGTAGAAATGCCACCCGTAGACAGAACCTGAAATACCGATCAAAAATGATTTACCGTGGCTGATAACCTGTGGCCATTTCTATAATCCGCATATCCTCCAGGGCCATTTCAAGACTATGGTTTTGGGGCAGGCCCTTATCAATTCGATCCACAAAATCATCGTAAGGAGTCAGCGGCAGTGGTTTAATTGCCCACTCGCGTGTTTCTTTATTCTTCTTTGCCCTAATCACGGGTTGGTCTTCTTCTTCATGAATGGTAACAAACCATCCCTGGTTGGTAATCATTTGGTTTAAACCAATATGTTCACGTTCGTTAGCATCAGGGTTAAAAATTTCAAGATCAGCAGCCCAGCTAATAAAGAGGAAGGAAGAGGCTCCATTTTCAAAATCAACGCGCATGGTTTCGGTGTCGTTGCAAGGCAGGTCCTGGGCATAACTGGAAGAAAAAAATGTTGCTGATTTTACCTTGTCACCAATCAGATAGCGGCTGCGATTTAGGTTATGGATCATGGCATCCATAAATGGGCCACCATTTTTTTCAGGTATCAGCGCCCAGTCGTTCCATGTTGGATAGTGGTGAAACCAGTCTTCCTTGTATAGCGAAAGCGCTCCAATTTCTCCACTCTCAAAAATATTTTTCAGGGTTTCCACCGATGCATTCCCTGCTCTTCCATAAAAAACACCACATGCTACCTTATCTTTCACCATATCATAAAGTTTAAGCGCCTCCTTATAATTTACAGCAAATGGTTTTGTAGTGATGATATTTTTTTTGTGCGCCACTGCCTTGCGAAATAAATCTTCACGTGCAAACGGTGGAGTAAAAATATACACAGTTGAAATCTCCGGATCATTAAAAATTTTATCTGCACTTTCTGCCACTATGGCTTTGAGCTGCCCGGCTCTTTGTCTGGATTTTTCATGATTTAGATCATAGGTATACTTCACCTTTATTCTTGTGCTATCATTCAAATCATCAATCAGCCATCTTAAAAAATCACCGCAACCAATAAGGCCGGCATACTGCGTATTAGCCATAACATTTCATTTTAGGTTATAATTATCCTTATCCGGCATCTTGAAAATACCGGTTAGCCTATTTAATAAATTGATTCTAAAAATCTACTTTATGCAAGAATGCTTCTCGAGCAAGAGGTCAAGAAAATGGTTATTTCCCTCGTCAATTACTATCTTATCCGGGTTCTTATCAAACCATATTACCGTATCTGCAATCCCTTTTTTAAACGGGATGGTAGCAGTAAACCCTGGTACAAATCTCTTAATTTTTGAATTATCAAAGATTACACTCTGGGCCTTGTCGCCGTGCAGGTTTCCGCGCATCCACTCCCATCCCATATTATCCGCAATATTGCAAATACAATCAGATGAAATATGCACTGCATTCAATTCAACTCCTGCAGCTTCTGCCACGGCTTCGTATATCTGATTCCAGTTGAGTATTTCATCTGAAGTTATATGAAAGGCATGTCCAATGGCCTGCTGGTGACCGAGAAGACCGTTGAAGCCCCTGGCAAAATCGATAGAATGTGTCACTGTCCAGAGGGAAGTACCATCGCCATGGATAACTACTTTCTTACCTTTTCGCATGCGGTCAATGATGGTGTAATCTGTCCAACTGCCGATGGCTACTGGAATTACTGTTTCGTAGGTCAGGGATGGTCTAACAATGGTTACCGGGAAGTTTTTTTCCCGAAAGGCGTCCATCAAGGTGTTTTCACAGGCAATTTTATCCCGGGAATAATCCCAATAAGGATTGTATAATGGTGTAGATTCTGTGATTACTGGATGACCACCTGGTTTTTGATAAGCAGATGCAGAGCTGATGAAAATATACTGGCCGGTTTTGCCAGAGAATAATTCAATATCACGTTTTACCTCCTCTGGCGTGAAAGCGATAAAGTTAACAACCACATCAAAAACATGTCCATCAACTGCCTTTTTCATTTCCGCATGATTGCTCACATCTGCGATCAGGGTGGTAACACCGCTAAAATCATTTACAGCTTTTTTTCTGTTCAGGTGGTACAAATCAATTCCGGTTTCAAGCGCCAGCCGTGAACATGCAGCTGAAATGTTTCCTGTTCCTCCTATAAAAAGTACTTTCATCATTATTTGTTTTTGATACCTAATGCATATTGGGCATGGGTATGTATTTATCAGAAATCAAAAATAAGAATTTATGGTATATAATCTTAGAACTATATTCCATATAATGGAACAATATTCTGTATCCAATAGGATTTGTGAATATTTTTATAAATATTTGCATATAATTTAATGGTTATGTATTATGAGTTTGTAGATATTGCTGAGGACGAGCAATTTGTAATAGAAAAAGTGAACTCATACGAGGGTGAATATCCCTATCATTTTCATCCGGAGTATGAAATTATTTTTGTAAAAAACACCTCGGGTACCCGGTTTGTTTCCAATACAATTTCTGTATTTGAAGGATACGACCTTGCTGTTTTAGGAGCAAATGTACCACACAAATGGCGGTTTGAAGAGATGTCGGGCAAGAGTGTATGTTACGTATTAAAATTTAAAGAGTCACTTATCAAAAATCCTTTAATACAAGGAGAATGGGGAAGAAAACTGCTTGCATTTTTTCACCGTTCCATGTCTGGCTTATACCTTGAGAACGCACGGGAACTGGCTTTGTATGAACGAAAGTTGCTTGCATTGAACAAAACAGAAGGGGTAAAAAGAGTTACAGCAGTGCTGGAATTACTGGCGTATATTTCATCCTTCACAGGATGGATTCCGCTGGCCGGGAAATCTCCGGTGCAAATACCCGGAGGCAAGGAAATAAAAATACTTGATGATGTTTTTAATTATGTTTTTAACCACTACCATAAAGAAATTAGCCTTGAAACACTGGCACAGAAATTTCACTATTCAAAATCTGGTTTTTTTCAGCTATTCAAAAGACATACCAGTTACAATTTCTCTGAATTTCTTTACAGGGTAAGGGTACAGGAAGCCTGCAAGTTACTTAAAAATTCTAAAGAAGGTATTGAGTCTATCGCTTTCAATTGCGGGTTTAATAATGTATCATATTTTAATCGAAAATTCAGGCAAACCATGAATTGTTCCCCCAGAGAATATCGCCAGCAATATTAATGATAGCCAAAGAAATGTTTAAAAAACATAGGTTTTTAAGCCTCAGATTGTTAAGGAAATCTTCAGAAAAAATTTATTACATTTACATGGGATAATTTTAAATAACAGATTAAATGCCAAGAACCTATAAATTAACATTTTCCATTATTCTTCCAGCAATTTTTTTCATTTGCAGTTGCGGCGGTCCGGGCAGGCAGGAAATTGTTGTAAGCCCATCAAATGATAACATCCAGTACCAGGGGAGAATCGATCACACTAATCCTGATTCTGTGTTGATTTACTGGCCGGGCACGCAAATTACATTCAAATTTAAGGGAACCGGAGCCAAAGCAGCGTTGATTGATGAAAAAGGTGAAAATTACTTTAATGTGATTGTTAACGGAAAACCTGGAAAAATTTTGCAGCTTGCAAAAGGGGACTCGATATACCAATTGGCAGAGAATTTAAAAGATACGGTACATACCCTTTCACTCTTTAAACGTACCGAAGCCCATGAAGGAGGTACAGCATTTACAAAATTATGGCTTACCGGAAAATCAACATTACTTCCGCCACCTGAAAAACCTGATTTAAAAATCCTGTTTTACGGCAATAGCATTACCACAGGCATGGGAAATGAGGATACATCCAGGATATATAATGATAGCAGTTTTTTTAAAAACAATTATCTTGCCTACGGGGCTATTACAGCCAGAAACCTGAATGCCCAATACCAAAGTGTTTCTTTAAGCGGGATAGGAATTACAATAAGCTGGTTTGAATTAATTATGCCGGAAGTATTTAACCGTATAAACCCTTTTGATTCCACCAGCATTTATGACATGCAGGAGTATGATCCGGATATTGTTGTGGTAAATCTTTTTCAAAACGACAGCTGGCTGATTAACCGTCCTGATCATGAGCAATTTTTACGTCGTTTTCCCGATGGTGAGAGACCCGATCGGAATGAACTTGTGCAGGCCTATCTGAATTTTTCACGCACATTATTGGCCCACTACCCGAATGCACACTTCATCTTTGCCCTCGGTAGCATGGATGCAACGAGAGAGGCCAGCGAATGGCCGGGAATCATAACGGAATCCGTACAGGAACTAAAACAAATTTCGCGAAATCAAAAATTACATACCGTATATTTCCCCTACCCCCAAACACCTGCACACCCAATTGTAAAAGAACACAGGGCTATGGCTGAACAACTGACGACTTACATCAGGGAGAATATATTAGATTAAGAATTCAAATTTGGCATACAGTGCTCAGAATCTGGATTTTGCAATATTTTTCATAATATAAAATTGATGAAACATAATGGTGCACAGGTAATTTTCATAACCAGTGCATCAACTATTAATCTTCCAAATACTCAATCCTTAATTTACCTACTCATAAAAATTGAGCATAAAACTGTACTTGTAGGGTTCGGCAGGCACACGAAATTCTTCATGGGCACGGGAATTTAGCGACCAGGTATCGTCACCGCCAACCCCTGTCTGAACCAGATCAATGTTTACGGTGATGCTGCCAGGATCGAGCACGTAGGTATGGGTAGCCTGATCGAGCTCTTCCATGGTGTATGGCCAGGCACTAACACTCAGGGGAACCAGACCTTCCACACGCATGCCATTGTTGCTTTCGGTTTCAAGGGTAAACCAACGTACACCTGTGCGGTTGTTGCTTTCCTGAGGGTAGGCATAGTGAAAGAAATCATCAACAACATTTATAGTATAACGCCCCACCGGAGCGCCAAGCATCCGGTCGTTATAGTTTTCATGCGGGCCACGTCCAAACCATGTCCATGTATCAAATTCCGCTGGAATTTCGGTTTGCATCCCAAACCGAAGCATATCCGGTAAACCCTCTGCAGGTTTTATGGATGCTTCCACCAGCACTCTTCCATCAGGAGCTATCCTGTAATTTATATCATAGGAAGAGGATACATTCTCAAGCCATAAACTTGCTGTTACCAGAACATCATTTTCACTGGTAAAGGTTTCTATCCCTGTTACAGTAATATTATCTGCTGCATTTTCCCAAACAGCCTGATTGATCTGGGCCTTCGCTCCACGGCGGTCATTATCGGTTAATGGCCGCCAGAAGTTAGGCCGAAGCGGAGCAAGTAAATAATCTTCTCCTCCCATCCGGTAATGGGTGAGCAATCCATTCTGCTTATCAATCAATAATTCAAATGAAGTACCGGAAACTGTGATTTCATTGTCATTATCCTCTACATCTATCACACCATAAGCACCAGCCAAAGACTTCCTTTCAGGTAATTCCCACGGAAGTTCAAATTGTGCCCAGGCTACTTGATGCCCGGCGGGTGCCCAAATTACTTCCTCTCTAAGCTTAAAAGAAAGCATCAAAAAATACTCCCTACCAGTTTCAATTTCAGGTTTTGAAAAGGGAACGTTGATTTCGCTGGTGTTGTTTGGTTCCAAAGATAAAGGGTCCAGCTCTCCGGATTGGATAACCTCTCCCTCCTCTGATAATTCCCAAAGGATACTGTATCTGTCAAGATTAATAAAATTATGCAGGTTTTTTACACGAAAAGTTCCTTTTTCCAGATCGACTCTGGAAACTTCAATGGGTTCAAAAACTTTTTTAACTTCCCATGTTGCGGGTTTAGCGGTTTGATCCGCGCTTATAATTCCATTAAGGCAGAAGTTTTCTGTATTTATGGCAGTATCTCCAAAATCACCACCATATGCCCAGTATTCTTCTCCTTCGGGTGTTTCCTTTACCAATCCCTGATCCATCCAGTCCCATATAAAGCCTCCGATAATCCTTTTATTGTTGCGCATGGCATCGCGGAATTTAAAAAGGTTCCCCGTTGAGTTTCCCATGGAATGTGCATATTCGCACCAGACTACCGGTCGGCCATCTGTCTGGTCGTTGGCGAGTGCAATAACATCATCAATAGAGGCATACATACGGCTGCGCATATCTACCCAGTTAGGATCATGCCAGGAGAAATTGCCTCCTTTGTCATATTGTGACTGCGCACCTTCATAGTGAATGTAACGGGTAGGATCCAGCTCTTTTATCCAGGCTGACATGGCTGCATGGTTTGGCCCCTGCCCTGATTCATTTCCCAGTGACCAAAAAATGACAGATGGGAAGTTTTTATCCCTTTCCACCATCCGAATGGCCCTTTCCACATGTGCTGTATGCCATTCCGGATCATTGGATAATACACTGCCAATTTCATGGGTTTCTATGTTAGCTTCATCTATCACATACAGTCCATATTCATCACAGAGCGAAAGAAACTGTGGATTATTTGGGTAATGAGAGGTGCGAACCGCATTCAAATTAAATTGCTTCATCAATTCCACATCTTTCCTCATATTTTCCTCTGTAACCACTTTCCCGGTGTACTGGTTATGATCGTGGCGGTTTACACCAAAGAGCAGCACAGGCTCTCCGTTGATGAAGAGTTCTCCATCCCGAAAATCAACTTCACGAAACCCAATTTTTGCGCTTCGGTATTCCAGGGTTTCTCCCTTATTATCCCTCAATTCAAGCAGGAGTGTATAAAGATTTGGAGTTTCTGCTGTCCATTTTTCAGGGTTAGGCACTGCTGCCGTCATCAATTCAAACCGCACGTTGCCACGCGGTGGAAATTTTTCATTAATCTCTTTATTTACATCAAAACTCAGCGGGGTTTCCCACACATTTTGTCCGGAAGGTGAAATTAGCTGTGCCTGTAATGTATAGCCTTCAACACCCATATTATCAGACACCTGAATATCTGGTCTGATCTTCAGCACGGCATCTTCATAATCATCATCAAGGTCTGTGATGGTGAAAAAATCGTATAATTGCACTTTTGGGGAAGCAGTAATATAAACATCGCGGTGAATACCACTCAGCCGCCAGTGATCCTGATCTTCAAGGTAACTGCCATCTGAATACCGGTGTACTTTTAGGGCCAGCGTATTGTCACCTTTTTGCAGGTAATCAGTAATATCAAATTCGGCTGGCAAACGACTGTCCTCACTATAGCCAAGAAATTCACCATTCAACCACACATAAAAAGCAGAGCTAACCCCACCAAAGTGTAAAGTAACCTGCATATCCTGCCAGTTGCGGGGCATGTCAAAAGTAGTGCGGTAATACCCGGTGGGATTATCATCATCCGGCACGTAAGGTGGATTTACCGGCAAAAAAGGATATTGTATATTCGTGTAAATAGCAGTTCCATAACCTTGCAGTTCCCAGTTGGCAGGTACAGGAATAGTTTTCCACGTATTTGGGGCATAAGAGAGTTGGTGAAAATTCTCCGGCCCGCCCTTTTCTGTAGGCATCCATAAAAAATTCCAGTCGCCGTTAAGGCTTTTATACCTTGATGATTGTTTGATATCGACAGATAAAGCTGCCTCTTTTTCGGCGAAAGAAATAGAGTGCGAACGCGCTTCCATTCTGTTCAAACTATTGATATTCGGATTTTCATGGGGATGAACGCCCTGAGGCAGCTGTTGAGCCGATAAATAAAAGAATGAAAAAGGAATGATTAGTAGTAAAAAAAGTCTGATTTTCACGAAAATATTTTTTTAGTTAAACATCTGTTTTTTAATAAACTGTATTAATCAATTTTTAAAGATTTTCATTTTCCTGTTAATTTGCTGGAGGAGAAATTAATCTCAAATTTACTTTAAGGGTTTTTTTAGATAACAAATGTAGTATATTTTGAGCTTTTTTGATGAAGTTATGCATGCTGCTAATAGTAAGAAGAATTATACATTTGCGAATTTTAAACTGAAGCATGAATGTACATTATTCACCCACATCATCAATGTTATGAGAATATGGCTGATTTATAGAATACCTAAGCAGTAGTTCTCATTTAATGGTACAATTGCAATTAATCTCTAAACCCCAATCCACTCAATATCTTATCTTTATACTGATCAATTCTTTTATATACCGTTTCGGAGGTTTTTGGCTGAGAAAAATAGATGACATACCCTCTTTGCCTCCCCGGAGTTAATTCAAAAAACGCCTTTTTAAGTTCAGGCTCATCATCAAATTTTTTTAAAAGTTCAATGGGCAGAGGCTCCGGATTCTTCCGGAATTCGACTTTCTTTCCAACTTTTTCATTTTCTACTGCTTCCCGGATATAAGCTATAAGAACTTCGCCACACTCATCTACATGGTGGGGTGAGGTGAACTTTATCAATCGGGCAGATTGTGAGCTCTCCCCCTGCTGATGTAAAATATTATGCTTATCTTTTAACAAGACACCTTTAAAAAAGCTGACAGAGGCATAATCCTTAAAAGCACTTACAGCCAGGATGTTTTTACCTCCGGATGTATAACATGGCATGCCCCACTTCAATTCCTCAGTTAAACCACATGCTAAAACAATTTTTCTAAGTGCTTCTAATTCATCTCTCCAGTTGCTAACTTTACACAAAGGAGTAGCTCCGTATTTGCATCGCATGCATCCATCTGCAAGATATTTATCTACCAATGGATTAGATTCTGATATCATATAAGCCTTAAAGATTAAATGATAGAATTGCCCTGTAAGGTAAAGTATTTTTGTGTAAGAGGCAGTAGAAATATTATTCTACTTTTGCTTCCCAAAGCAAACTTATCATTTTATAAAAATCACCTTTATTGTAATTAAATTCTTTTTCCGTATCTACCCTGTGCACAAGCACCATATTTGAGGCAGGGTAAACCGCCAGCATATGAATTCCAATACCGGTATGATAATACGATTTACTTTTCCTGTGCTCACCAGGCATTAAGACATACCATAACATGCCATAGGAGATGCCGTAATCAGGATTATATAAAGAATATGGCATTGTACTCAATTCAATCCATTTCTCAGGAATTATTTGGTCCCCGTGCCAGTTGCCCCTGTTGAGGAATAACTGACCATACAATGCCAAATCTCTTGCCGACATGCGAAAATGATATGCAGGATATTGTGATTTGCTTCGTTCATATTGATAAAATCCATCTGTTTCAGGGATAGCAGCATCTTCTGATTCTCCATCAATAGCGCTGTATTTCCCTTTATAATCGTGCATACCCAAAGGTTTGGCTATTTGTGAATAAAAAAGTTCATACAAACTTTTACCGGTTTCCTGCTCAAGTATGGCCCCCAGCACGTTAAAATCCCAATTGTTATAAAAATAGTGCTCACCCGGCAGGTAGGTATCCCGTACCGGCTTTCCCCTTAACATTCCTTTGCTTACCCCGGCTGCATTATGATATACCCCTGACCTTGATTTTAAAAGGTCAACCACACGGGCATTCAGTTCATTTTCTGATAGTTCA
>JBEPYD010000104.1:0-10613 GCA_041641575.1 Bacteroidales bacterium | reverse complement strand
TCTTCACTTTTTCCTCAAAAATACCCAGGCATTTGGTATCACCTTCTTCGGAATGGGAACACATCAACTGCAATCCGAGGCAAATGCCAAGAACGGGTTGGGTGAGGCCTTTTATCAGTACATCCAACCCTTTCTTTTTAAGATAAGCCATGGTGGTTCCTGCTTCTCCCACACCTGGAAAGATTACTTTATCAGCTTTTAAAATTTCACTGCTGTCATCCGTAATTTTTGGTTCAATACCCAGTCGGTTTAAAGCAAAGGCGACAGACTGAATGTTCCCTGCGTTATATTTTATAATTGCTACCTTCACATGCTAGTTTTTTAAATGATCGATAGGTTTTGAGCTATTACTTTTTTGGCAATTTTCACTATTTATGGCCTAATCTTGAATTTACAAAAGTATAGAAACCAATATTAAAATACTGAAGCAAAACCATAATAGGTAATATTATTTATGAAATCTCCTGTTGATCAGGCGAATACAATAGTACGGTTTTTATATACAAGTACCTTACGGTGAATATGGGCATAGACTGCACGCGCCAGCACTACTTTTTCTATATCGCGGCCACGCCTGATTAAATCGTTTACATCGTCATTATGGGTAATTCGTGTTACATCCTGCTCAATAATAGGGCCTGCATCAAGTTCAGGAGTTACATAATGACTTGTGGCTCCCATAACTTTTACCCCCCGTTCCCAGGCAGAATGGTAGGGTTTTGCACCCGGAAATGCAGGCAGGAATGAATGGTGGATATTGATAACTTTTTCCGGATACTGCGCGATGAATTCTGCTGATAGTATTTGCATGTACCGCGCCAACACGATAAAACTCACCTGATGTTTTTTCAGTAAGGCGAGTGTCTCTTCTTCTGCTGCCTGCTTGTTTTCTTTGGTTACGGGAATATGGTAAAATGGGATGTTAAACTGCCGGGCAATATCAGATAAATCATTATGGTTACTGATGATGAGGGGAACATCAATGAGATACTCACCGGATTTCCACCTGGCCAGCAAATCATAAAGGCAGTGCGGCATTTTTGAAACCATTAATGCCATGCGCGGCTTTTTACCCGTAAAGTAAAGGCGCCAGCGAAACTGGAATTCTGTGGCCAGGCGTTCAATTTCAGTTGCTATTTGGTCGGCAGGAATATCAAAATTATGCAATTCCCATTCAATGCGCATAAAAAAAACACCTTCGCGCTGATCTACATGCTGATCGAGGTAGACCACATTTCCGTTGTGGCGGAATAAAAAACCTGAAACGGCTGCTACAATGCCCTGCTTGTCCGGGCAATGTATGAGTAAGATGGCGCTGTTGCTGGTATTTGTCATGGAATAATGCTAAAGTAAACCTTTGGTAGTGGGTAAATTCTGGTTAAATACATCCTTATTTTTCGCCATCTTTATAGATTTGGCAAATCCTTTAAACACGGCTTCAATTTTATGATGATCATTATCCCCCTTAAATGTGATACTCAGGTTGCACCTTGCCGCATCAGAAAAGGATTTAAAAAAGTGGATAAACATTTCGGTGGGAACATCCCCCACTTTTTCTCTCTTAAATTCCCCATCCCATACCAACCATGGACGCCCTCCAAAATCAATAGCTACTTGTGCCAGTGAATCATCCATGGGGAGTAAAAAACCGTATCTGTCAATGCCTTTTTTATCGCCGAGCGCCTTTAAAAATGCTTCACCCAGGGCAATGGCTGTATCTTCAATGGTGTGATGCTCATCTACTTCGAGGTCTCCTTTTACTTTTATTATAAGGTCGCAACCGGAATGTCTGCCTATCTGGTCAAGCATATGATCAAAAAAATGTAAACCTGTTGAAATATCTGTTCTACCTGTTCCATCAAGATTTACCATGAGTTTAATATCAGTTTCACCAGTTTTACGCTCTACTTTTGCTGACCGGTTTCCGCGTGCGATAAAGGCATATATCTCATCCCAATCTTTGGCAATTAATTGGCAATAGTCTTGTAAGCCTTGCTTTTCGATATCTTTAAACTGGTCTGGTACACCTATTAAAATCCCTTTGGCTCCAAGGTTTTTGGCAAGTTCTATATCGGTAACTCTGTCGCCAATTACATATGAGTTGGCAAGATCATAGTCTCCCTCCAAATACCGGCTCAGCATTCCTGTGCCGGGTTTACGGGTAGGGAGATTGTCTGCTTCAACAGATTTATCAAAATGCATCTTGTCAAAAAGAATACCTTCATTCTCAAAAGCTTTTAACATTTTTGCCTGCACCAGGTTGAATTTTTCTTTTGGATAAGCATCAGAGCCTAATCCATCCTGGTTAGAGACTATTATCAGTTCGTAATCAAAATTTTTCCTGAACTGGTACAAATTCCTGAACACGCCGGGCATATATTCAAGCTTCTCAAGCGAGTCTACCTGGTAGTCCGTTGGGGGTTCAAATATCAGCGTTCCGTCACGATCGATAAAAAGTGCTTTCTTCATTGTAATATTTTAGGTCTCAGAATTTTTAACAATAAGAATCATCTATGGTTTATCATATTTAAGTAATGCATTTATAAGCATTTTGTTTTCAGCTTCCGTGCCGATGGTTATTCTAAGGCAGTCTTTACACAAGGCAACGGAGTTGCGATTTCTTACAATAATATTTTCCTCTACAAGATATTGATAGATTTTATTAGCTCCGGCAACTTTTACCAACACAAAGTTTGCCTGCGAAGGATAAATTTTTAATACGCATGAAAGGGTAGATAATTCCCTAACAACTGCTGCACGTTGCGCTAATAAAGTCTGAACCCATTTTTTCTGCGCAGATTCCTGCTGCAATGCCTCCAGGGCTTTTTTTATGGTTAGGGCATTTACATTATACGGGTATTTTATCTTATTTAGTACATGAATTACCTCTTCATGTGCGAATGCCATGCCTAACCGGATACCTGCAAGACCCCATGCCTTTGAAAGGGTTTGTAAGATAACAAGGTTCGGGTATTGCTTCAACAGGGGTACAGTAGAAAATTCAGGAGCAAAATCAATATATGCCTCATCTACTATTACCAGGCCTTTGAATGATTTAAGCAGGTACGCTATTTTCTCAGGTTCCAGGCAGTTGCCTGTTGGGTTATTCGGTGAACAGAGAAAAATCATCTTTGTGTTTATATCCGTTTTTTCAATCAGGGCAGAAGCATCCAACGAAAAATCATCATGTAACAAAACCTTTGTATAAGCAACATTATTGATGCCTGCACACACGCTGTACATGCCATAGGAAGGATCAATAGCCACAACATTGTCACTGCCGGGTTCACAAAAGGCACGGAATAACAGATCAATGGCTTCATCACTGCCATTGCCCAGGAATATTTTTGAGGGAGGAACCTGTTTTATTTCCGATATTTTGTCTTTAAGACTTCTTTGCTGTGGATCAGGATACCTGTTCAGCGGGGCATTGAATGGATTTTCATTGGCATCCAGAAATACGGTAGCTTCGCCTGAGAATTCGTCCCGCGCGGATGAATAAGGTACAAGTTCACGAATGTTAGGCCGAACCAGTTTATTTATGCTGAACATCATTCCCAAAATTATCAAGTAATCTTTTTAGTCTTTTTGAAACAGCGGTTTTATGTGCTTTTAGTTTTTCAGCCTCAGCCATTACTTCAATGGCCGATCCTATGTTGAAAATTCCATATTCTGATATTTCCTGGAAAGTAACTTTTTTAACGAAGTTATCCATATTTAAGCCACCCTGTGTTCTTGCATAGCCGTTTGTTGGCAGGGTGTGATTAGTGCCAGAGGCATAATCTCCTGCACTTTCAGGTGTGTGTGGCCCCAGAAATACAGAGCCGGCAGCTGTTATCTGTTCACTAAGCTGGGGATAATTTTCAGTACAGATAATGAGGTGCTCCGGTGCATAATTGTTAACCATTTCCACCATGTTATCCTCATCAGTGGCAACAATAAACCTGGCAGATGCAAGGGCTTTTGCAGCAATTGCTTTACGGGGCAACTGATCCAATTGAGCTTTTACTTCTTTAATGCTTTGGTTTGCTGTATTTTCCGATGTGGTAAAAAGCAAAACCTGGCTGTCGGGGCCGTGTTCTGCCTGCGAAAGTAAATCGGCAGCAATGAATTCAGGGTTTGAAGTTTCATCGGCCATAATAGCCACTTCTGAGGGGCCGGCAACCATGTCAATGGCAGTTCCCTGCCGGCTGACAAGCTCTTTTGCCATGGAGACAAACTGATTCCCCGGGCCAAAAATCTTGAAAATTTTTGGGATGGTTTCTGTTCCATAGGCCATGGCTGCAATTGCCTGGCTGCCACCTACCTTGTAAATCTTGTCTATTCCAATAAGATTGGCGGTGAATAGAATGGCAGGATGTATTTTTCCTTCAGTATCTGGCGGCGTGCAAAGGATAATTTCTTTACAACCGGCCAAAACAGCTGGTATTCCAAGCATCAGCACTGTGGAAAATAACGGCGCGCTGCCACCGGGAATATACAGGCCTACCTTTTCAATAGGTATCGATTTTTGCCAGCATTTTACGCCGGGGGTGGTTTCCATTGGCCTTGGAACCTGAAGCTGGGCTTTGTGAAATTTCTCAATGTTGTGTTGCGCTGTTTGAATCGCTTTTTTCAGCTTCGGATCAAGCGCTGATACAGCATCGGTAATTTCATTATTTGAAACCGAAAGGCTTTCAAGCATAACATTATCAAACTTTTTTGTTAGCTCAAAAAGTGCCTGGTCACCTTCCCTTTTTACCTTTTCCAATACATTTCTCACTGTATCTTCAAGAGAGCTGTAATCAATCAGAGGTCTGGTAAACAATTTCTCCCATTCGCTTTTTGGGGGGTGCTTTACCACGGTGAATGAAACATCTGCTATTTCTAAATTACTTTTCACGGGATATAAATTAAGTTGTTTTTTCCTGGGCGTGGCATGAAATGTATAATTCTTTGTGCATAGGTTTAGGGGCTAAACTTCCTAAACAATCATTTTCTCTATGGGAATTACCAAAATTCCCTCTGCGCCATATTCCTGCAGTTTATCTATAATTTCCCAAAAATCATTCTCATTCAGCACGGAATGTACCGAACTCCATCCTTCTTTTGCCAGTGGCATTATGGTTGGGCTTTTCATCCCGGGAATCAGGGCTAATATTTTATCCAGCTTTTCATTAGGTGCATTTAGCAGAATATATTTGTTGTTTCGCGAACGCATTACAGAACGAATGCGGAAGATCAGCTTTTCCAGGATGGCATTTTTTTCAGCTGTCAGCGTGTGCGATTTTACAAGCACTGCTTCTGACTTCATCACTACCTCTACCTCCTTAAGGTTATTGCTGATGAGTGTGCTTCCGGAGCTTACGATGTCAAAAATACCATCAGCAAGTCCAATTCCCGGGGCAATTTCAACACTGCCGCTTATTTCATGTATTTCCGCAGAAATATTATTTTTTTCCAGGTAATTTTTTAGAATTCCGGCATAGCTTGTTGCTATTCTTTTTCCTGAAAACCAATCATTGCCATGATAATCAATTTGCTTTGGAATGGCCAGTGAGAGACGGCATTTGGCGTATCCCAAACGCTCAGCAATGGGTAAATCCCGGTTTTTTTCCATTACCACGTTTTCTCCTACCATACCCACATCGGCTACATTATCTTCCACATATTGGGGGATGTCGTCGTCGCGGAGGAAAAGCACCTCTACCGGAAAATTAGAGGATACGCTGATCAAACGGCGGTTACCATTGGTGAGGCTGATGCCGCATTCATTCAAAAGCTGAATTGATTTTTCACTCAGTCGACCACTTTTTTGAATGGCAATCTTTAGTTTTTCCATAATTTCTTTTTGTTATTTATTTAGGTTTCTTAAACTAAAAAAGGTTTGCAGTTGCCTGCAAACCTTTCCCATTTATATTGTTCAGAATTTACAAATACTGCAATCACAATTCAAAGCCTGCATGATGGCGGCTGGTAAGATGATGATGGCGAGTATTAATTATAAAATTCATATTACTTATTCAAATTGAAGTGCAATTATAGCTAAAATTATAAATAATTCAAAGTAATTTTTAAATTTTAATGATAATTTAATGATGGCAAAGGCATTTCTTTGATAAAAATGTTTTTCACGACTAATTGGAATAAAGTAAGAAAATGACAGCCTATATGTTTTTTATACAGTCGTTTAATGCTAATGGGTATTTTTATACGAACGATTTACAGTATGAAATTCCTAACCAACAGGCGTAAGAGATTAGGAAATAAGGATGATTATGTCTTATTTTTGTCAAACTTTTACAACAAACCAATCAAAATGAAAACAGTAATTTCAAACCGTAATCAATTTTTAGCTCAAAACACTCGTAGCGCTAAGCCGGTAACCACTGCTATTTTTGATATGGTCATGTGTTGCTGTTGTTAATACCCTCCGCATTTAATTTACCAGAAACTTATTAGGAAAAATTGGTAATCAGGGCATATATATTATGCCTGCCATATTTTACGCGTCTTGAATGTTGATAAAACCTTCAGCGTTCATAAAACAGTATGTTTCTAATCAAAATTTTAACCTTCTCAATACATGAAAAGAAGATTTACCGATAAAGATTTTATGCCAATTGCTATTGAAGTTTATAATAAACCAATCGTATTAATTGGTGGCGGCAGAATTGCACTGCAAAAGGTGGAAGCCTTGCTGCGCTATACGAATAAACTCACGATTATTGCCCCCGAAATTCTGGACGAAATACTTGCATACAAACTCCCTTGTAAATTCAAAAAATATGAGACATCGGACATTAAAGGTGCCTTTATCGTTTATGCCTGCACGAACATCAGCGATTTAAACGCGCGTGTGTATGCTGATTGCCATAAGCATGGCATTTTAGTGAATGTTGTTGATAATCCTGCTACCTGTGATTTTGTAATGCCTGCCATATATAAGAAGGAACATATGAGTGTAGCGGTAACATCAAATGCTGTATCTGCCATAGAATCTGTAAACCTGAGAAATAAAATAAAAGAATTTTTAGAAAATGATAATACTCAAACAGTATAACCCCAGGGATATTCATGCTGAAGATCGGGAAACACTGCTCAGAGAAGGAGAATCAAACCCGGATAGTGTGGTATTATCCACCTGTCAGCGAATTGAATTCTACACAGGAAACGGGCATGTTTCGGAAGACCTGGTAACCCATTTGTTTTCCCTTGCAGCAGGTTTAAAATCCAACATCCCCGGCGATGGCCATGTATTGGGGCAAATCCGTAAGGCTTACACAGAGGCTGCAAAAGCCAAAAAACTTGATAAGCACATGCACAGACTTTTTCAAAAGGCTTTACAGGCAGGAAAAGAAGCACGCAGCCGGACCAATATTGGCAGGGGAGCTGTTAGTTATGCACATGCAGCCGTAAAGGTACTAAATGACCACAATCAGGAATCTTCAAATCCTTTTATACTAATCATAGGCGTTAATCCCATCACAAGGGGAATTATCCGGTTGTTGAAAAAACAACAGCGCGATAAGATAATAATTCTCAACAGGAGCACACACAAAGGTAAGCAGTTGGCCATAAATGAAAAAGTAGAATGGGGCACATTAAGTAATCTGAAAGATTATTTATCCCGCACGGATATATTAATTACCTGTACCGCAGCAAAAGAATACATGGTAAACGCTGCTGTATTGCCTCAACAAAGAAAAATGTTACTTATTGATCTTGCTGTACCTCCCGACGTAGATCCCGGCGTTAGGGAAAACCAAAACCATGCTTTATTTACCATTGATGATGTAGAAAAACATATTCAGACATCGCTGTTAAAGAGAAAATTTCAGGAAGCGCATGTAAAGAAGATAGTTGCGAAACACGCCGGAGATTTCATGAAATGGCAACATTATAATAAAGAAAGAAAAAATCACGCTGCATAAAAATATTAAGATATGGAAACCATTCGATTAACCTGCCGGAAAAGCCGTCTTGCCATTATACAGGCCAACGAAGTGATATCAAAATTCAAAGAATATGAATTCAGTCTTATTCCTGTTGATTCTTATGGTGACAAACACAAGGATATATCACTTTTGGACAATACTGCTGCAGATTTCTTTACCCGCGAACTCGATGATGCCCTGCGGCACGATCTGGCAGATATTGCCGTTCATTCTGCCAAAGACCTTGCTTATCCTTTGCCTGATGGAATTGAATTAATTGCTTTAACGCGGGCCTTGTACAAAAAAGATGCATTGGTTTCACGTGATAAGCTAAAATTTAAACAATTGCCTCCGGGATCAAAGGTAGGGACAAGCTCCCACAGCCGCAAAAGTCAGTTGGAAGCCATCAGGAACGATCTGGAATATGTAAGTATTAGGGGGAACATAGAAGAGCGCATTGATCTTATGAAAAAAGGAATAGTTGATGCACTTGTGGTGGCTGAATGTGCCCTGAAAAGGCTGGAGCTTGATTACCTTATTGCAGAGCTGTTACCTGTAGATGCTCACCCGCTGCAGGGAAGTCTTGCTGTTACAGCCCGCTCCGGAAACCATAAAATGAAGAGTATCTTTCATGCTATTGATATTCGTAAAAATTATGGTAAAGTGTATCTTACCGGTGGCGGCCCCGGAAGTGCTGAACTTCTGACTTTAAAAGCCTGGCAGGTTTTGAAAAATGCCGATGTAGTTTTCTACGATGCGCTTATAGACACTTCTATCCTGGCCGCGATAAACTGCAAAAAAGTTTATACAGGTAAGCGTAAAGGTGACCATAGCATGTCCCAGGAAGCCATCAACAAATTAATGTTTGAAGCCGCCAGCAACGGACATCAGGTGGTGCGGCTAAAAGGAGGAGACCCGCAAATATTTGGCAGGGGAGGCGAGGAGTTCGATTACCTGCGTGAAAGGTTGATTGAAACTGAAATAATACCAGGTATTACATCGGCACTTGCTGCTGCTGCTATCACGGGCATTCCACTCACGCATCGTAAAGCAGCTTCATCAGTGGCTTTTTGCTCCGGTTCACCCATAGAAAATATTGAAGTACCTGCCGTAGATACCCTGGTATACTATATGGGGGCCGGCACGCTGAAACAAATTGCACAAAAAGTGATTGAATCCGGAAAACCTGAGGAAACACCAGTTGCCCTGATATATAATATTTCATCGCCAACACAAAAAACCTGGTACTATACTTTAAGAGAAGTGCTTGACCTTGAAAAAGATCTGCCTTCACCATTGCTGGTGATTATTGGCCAAACGGCTATGAATAAGCACCTGCCGGCTTCGCGCCCCCGCATCCTGGTAACAGGAACAAATTCGCAGAAATATGAATATCTCGGAGAAGTGGTGCATAATCCCATAATTCAGATAAAACCATTCTCCAATTACGAGCATTTTAAACCCATCGTAAATACAAAAATGAAGTACTCCTGGATCATTTTTACAAGCAAATATGCAGTGAAGTATTTCTTCCAGGGTTTGATTAATATCGATTTGGATATCCGATGGTTAAGTCAGACGAAAATTTTATCCATCGGTGCGGCAACCTCCAGGGAATTAAAGAAACATGGACTTATTCCCGATATTCAGGCTGAAGATGAAACAAGTGCAGGTATTATCAACCTTTTTATGGAGTATCAGTTAAGCGGCAAGGAAATTTTGATACCACGCTCAGAAATTGCCAGGAATACCCTGCCGCTTGTGCTCACAAAGAGAGGATACAATGTAACCACCTTACCTGTGTATCAAAATTTAAGACCTGAATCATATGAGAAAATTGATTTAAATACCATTGATATTGTAGTTTTTTCCTCGCCTTCAGGTGTGAAAAATTTCAGGGAAATTTATGGAGGTCTTCCACCACATGTGCATACCATAACGCAGGGGGAAATTACCGAGCTTTCTTTGTATCACTATGGTTTTAAAGTAGCAAACGACTGGATGATTTAAAAGAATTTTTAATTATGAGTTTTGAAAGATTTCATCAATATCGCGCAACACCGGAAATAAGGGAAAAGTATGCTGAAGTAAGGCTTTCGGCAGATCAGTTCATTGTGCCATTTTTTGTAGTTGAAGGACATCAGATAAAGCAGGAAATACCTGGACTGCAGCAGGTGTTTCACCTTTCAGCTGATCGTTTGCTTAATGAAATTAACTTGTTGAAGTCAAGGGGGATCAATAAAGTTATGCTTTTTGGGGTACTGGAAAACAGCCAAAAGGACGAAGAAGCCACCGCTGCCTATCAGCAAGGCGCATTAATTGCCAGTGTGGTTGAGAAAATTAAGCAGACACATCCGGACGTATGGGTTTATACGGATGTTTGCCTTTGCGGATATGCCAGCCATGGACATTGTGGTGTTTTTACGGATGATAAGCTCAATAATGATAAAACAATTCAATTACTGGCAAAAATGGCACTTGCCCATGCAGCAGCCGGTGCAGATTTTGTGTGCCCCTCTGCCATGATGGATGGCCAGGTATATGCCATCAGGCAATTGCTCAACGATAAGAGTTTAGCCCACACAAAGATACTTGGTTACAGTGCTAAATTTCAATCCTCTTTCTATGATCCCTTCCGTGGAGCGGCAAATTCTGCACCCCGTTTTGGCGACCGCAAAACTTACCAGATGGATTACC
>JBEPYD010000103.1:0-10690 GCA_041641575.1 Bacteroidales bacterium | reverse complement strand
AGCGCAGGGGAAAATTATAGTTCCTGCGGGGGCCATTTTATACTGCAGCCATAACAACACCGATTGCACAAATGGAAAATTGTTGAATACCGAAGAGCAGCATTTACCCGGCGATAAGGCCGAAAAAATAGTAGCTCTCGGAAAAAAGTTCCTTGGTGCGCCCTATTTATGGGGTGGTAAAACCATGTTTGGTATAGATTGCAGCGGATTTGTACAGGTTTTATTCAGAATTGCTGGCATATCTTTGCCACGTGATGCTTCGCAACAAGCTTCTCATGGACATACCCTTAACTTCGTTAAGGAAGCCTTACCAGGCGACCTTGCTTTTTTCGATAATGAAGAAGAACATATTACCCATGTGGGTATTTTTACCGGTCCCGGAGAGTTTCTGCACGCCTCCGGCCGGGTCAGGATTGATTCTATTGATCATCAGGGAATTTATAATAAACAAGAAAGCAGGTACACACATAAACTGCGCCTGATAAAGCGGGTGATATAAATTATTTACGTATGAGTTATAGTTATGAATATCCAAGACCAGCGGTTACATCGGATATAGTCTTATTTTCAAACGAAAAGGTGCAAACAGAGGTAATGCTTATTCGGCGAAAGAACACACCTTTTGAAGGAATGTGGGCCTTTCCGGGTGGTTTTCTTGAAATGGATGAAACACTTTTAGCCTGCGCCCGCCGGGAATTAGAAGAAGAAACAGGTGTTAAGGATATTGAACTGGAACCTTATCTGCCGTTTGATCAGCCCGACCGGGATCCGAGGGGCAGAACGATTTCCATGGTTTTTGTTGGTTTTAAAGATGCTTCTGGAATAAATGCCGCAGCAGCGTCAGATGCTGCTGAAGTGCAGTGGTTTTCAATAAACAACCTACCCTCGCTTGCTTTTGATCATGATAAGATAATTCAGGGTTTGTTGAAAAAATATGCCGGTCAAATAAAAAAATAAAACTCCTTGCATTATCAGTATGTGCATACCATTATTGGCCTTGATTGTGCTGTAAAGCCTGAAAATACAGGTCTGGCCCTAATGTCTGAAGGCAATGGCTGGCACATTAGAGATATACAGAAAGGTAGCCGCAAGAAGTTACCCGTACAAATTATTTCACAATGGCTTGAAAACATTGATTCCCCATTCCTGCTTGCTATAGATGCCCCATTGGGTTGGCCTGCCGAAATGAGCAGGTTTCTGCCCCAACATTTTGCAGGTGAACTAATTGACTGTGATCCGAACCTGCTATTCAGAAGGTATACTGATATTTTTTTACATAAACAATTGGGTAAAATGCCCCTGGAAATTGGTGCGGAACGAATTGCACGTACTGCATTACAGGCATTAAAAATTATCCATAAGGTAAGTACCTTACTAAATAAAAAAATTCCTCTGGCCTGGAATCCGAAAGGTCTGGACCACTCTTCAGCTATTGAGGTATATCCGGCAGGTACCTTGCTCGCCCATGGCATCCCAATAAGGGGTTATAAAAATGATTTACCAGAGGGACCCTGTAAACTTCCGGTAATAGAATTCACAAAAAAATATGTTCAAAATAGTGCGCACAGGAAGCTGATTTCTCACGACACGGATTTACTCGATGCTGTTTTATGCTGTATTGCTGGCAAAGACTTCTTACAAAGCAATTGTATTCTACCACCAGACGAAAAGCAGGAACAAGTTAAAAAAGAAGGATGGATTTGGTTCTATTCTCAAAATAATTTGTCTTCTGAACATAATTAAGAAAGACTTGTTAATCAGCTATTAATATAAAAACCAGCAAGAACTATATAATAATGCATGCTAAATTATTCTCAACTGAAAAAATTAATAATTAGAAATATGTTTCGCAAATTTGTCCTTGTTTTCATTATTTTATACACTTTAATGCCATTGTCAAATATTTCTGCCCAAACAGAAAATGATACTCTTGAATACTGGACCATTGGTGGCATACCCTCACTTACATTTTCCCAGGTAACCTTTAACAACTGGGCTGCCGGAGGTGAGAATTCAGTTTCGCTTTTAGGTAGCTTTGATGCTGCTGCAGATTATGCTAAGGATAAGGTCATTTGGGAAAATCGGGTAAGTCTGAATTACGGATTGTTAAAACAAGGGGGTGAAGAATTCAGAAAAACAGACGACAGGATCTACCTCGGTTCAAAATTTGGTTCACAGGCTTCAGAAAAATGGTATTATACTGCTTTACTTAGTTTCGAGAGTCAATTCCAGAATGGTTACGATTTCTCCGGAGATACTACAAAGAAAAAAATCTCTGCACCCTTTGCCCCAGCTTACATCCTGGGATCGCTGGGTATGAATTACAAGCCATTCAAAGGCTTTGATGTATTTATATCACCCGCCACAGGTAAAATGACCATAGTTGCTGACGATGATCTTTCGGCAGCAGGCGCTTTTGGGGTTGATCCGGGAAGTACTTTAAGAACAGAAATGGGTGGATTTTTAAAAATCTCCTTCGAACGTGAAATATTAAAGAATGTTCGTCTTGTAACAAGGTTCGATTTTTTCTCAAATTACTTCGAAAATCCCCAGAATATTGATATTAATGGTGAACTTAAGGTAAATATGAAAGTAAATGATATTCTTTCAGCCAATTTTGCCATGAACATGATTTACGATGACGATGTAGATATTAATGGAGGTCCCAAAACCCAGGTAAAACAAGTATTTGGAGTTGGGATATCTTATGTAATTGGCGAAGTAAAAACTGATGAGTAAAGCTCAGCAAGAGTAATTCTTATAATTCCAGAAGTGTCTTTTCAGGGTCGCCCGAACCAAACAGAAGGTTTACCGGATTTTCAATTAATTCCTTAACTTTCACCAAAAAGCTCACCGAATCACGACCGTCAATAATACGGTGGTCATAAGAGAGAGCAAGATACATCATGGGTCTGATTTCTACCTTACCATTTATCGCCACAGGTCTTTCAATGATGTTATGCATACCTAAAATAGCCGATTGCGGAGGGTTTAGGATAGGAGTGGACATCATACTTCCAAACACACCGCCATTGGTAATGGTAAAAGTGCCACCCGTCATTTCTTCCATACTTAGCCTTGCTTTGCGGGCTTTTTGAGCCAGTTCCAAAATTTCTTTCTCAATGTCAGCGAGGGACTTGGTTTCTGTATTACGCAAAACAGGAACCATCAGCCCTTTATCTGTTTGAACAGCTATGCCTATGTCTGCATACTGTGGCGTCATAATGTTTTCTCCATCTATCATGGAATTGACATTGGGGAATTGCAATAATGCTTCAGAAGCAGCCCTGGTAAAAAATGACATAAAACCGAGCTTAATGCCATGTTTGTCAACAAATGCAGATTGATATTTTTTACGCATGGCCATTACAGCAGACATATCAGCCTCATTAAAAGTTGTAAGCATGGCCGTCTCATTCTTTACGGAAACCAAACGCTGGCTGAGTTTTCTTCTTAATGAGGACATCTTCTTCTCCTCAATATCACGTGTGGCTTCTCTTCCTGCAGGCTGTCCGGATGATTGCTCCAATTGCTGCAAAGCCGCTTCCACTTCATTTTTACCCAGCCGTTTCAATCCTTTTAATATTTCATCCACAGAAATATCATGGGTTTTCATCATTTGCCGAGCCACAGGAGTAACCTTTACGCTCTCAGTATCATGCTTTTCCGTGCTTTTTTCCGGTGCCTTTACCTCAGCTTTTGGTTCGGGCTTTTCAGCATTCTCTTTGTCTCCCTTCGCTTCTGATTGGGTGTCATTTTTCGAAGCCTCTTCTGCAGAAGTGCCTGATTCCTCTTTCGACTTTTCTTTAGGCGGAGCAGCATCGGTATCTATTTTTGCAGCAATATCGCCCACACCCGCAGTAGAACCTGCTTCAATCATAATTTCAATTACACCACTTTCAGAAGCAAGCAATGGCAAAGTGGCCTTATCTGATTCAACTTCGGCAATTTCCTGGTCTTTTTCAACATAATCGCCACTATTTACAAGCCATGAAGCCACTTCAACTTCGGAAATAGATTCGCCCGGACTGGGTATTTTAATTTCAACCGCCATGATGTTTTAAGTAAAATTTTCCTGTTTTTTAATGATGTAATTATGCTGCTTTAAAATTTCTTTACGTGATTTCCCTACCACACATTGTAAACCGCAATATTTAAGGTTCAATTCGCAATTGCAGGCCCGGAATACCTTTCCAATTATTTCTTCCTGCCCCACTACATGCAGTTCGTTCAATCCTACAGCAGGACTTCCACTGGGCAAACGGCCGATATGAACCAGACCATGACCAGTGAAGTTATTTTTAATATATGGAAGTGGTCCCATATTCTCCGGTTCTTCCTGCACCCATATTTTAAGTAAGGCATTGGGATATTTATTAAAAATTTTAACAATTTGCTTTTCAGGGAAGGGATAAAGCTGCTCTACCCTAATCAAAGCAATATCTTTTGCATTAAATTCCTGCTTTTTTTCCAGCAAATCATAATATATTTTTCCTGAACATAATACTATTCTGCGGACTTCATTTATGTCTACATTATCATCATCTATTACCTCCTGGAATTTTCCTTCTGCCAGATCGCTTAAGGAAGAGATACATTTTGGATGACGTAAAAGACTCTTGGGTGTAAATATCACAAGCGGAACCCGGAAGTCGCGTTTCACCTGCCGGCGTAGCACGTGGTAAAAGTTTGCAGGAGTGGTGCAATTTACCAGCTGCATATTGTCGTTGGCAGCAAGGGCTAAAAACCTTTCTATACGTGCACTGGAATGTTCCGGCCCCTGCCCCTCGTATCCATGTGGAAGAAAAAGTACAACGCCATTCATCAGACCCCACTTTTCTTCGGCAGAGCTAATATACTGGTCAATAATTACCTGTGCAACATTGGCAAAGTCACCAAATTGCGCCTCCCATATAGTAAGACCTTTGGGTGTTGCCAGTGCATAACCATATTCAAATCCCAGTACGCCATATTCAGAGAGCAAAGAGTTATAAATGGAAAACCGCCCCTGGTTCTCATCAAGATTTTCCAGTGGAATATATTGGTTATCTGTATCTTCAATAATATGTGCCGCGTGGCGGTGCGAAAATGTTCCCCGTACACTATCCTGGCCTGTCAACCGCACAGGATCACCTTCCATGAGCAATGATCCGTAGGAAAGAAGCTCGCCAAGAGCCCAGTCAACTTTTTCCTCGTCAAGCAAACCTTTTCGGTAATTAATAAGCTTTTCTGTCTTTTTAAAGAACTTGTTCTCTGAAGGCAATTCCACAAGTTTTTTTGCGATAAATTTCAGCCGCTCCATGCCAATACCAGTTTCGGGCGATTCTGAAAAGTCTGCACGTTCCGGATAACGAAAATTTCCCCACTCCTCGGCAAGGAATTGTTTTATATTTACTTCCTCAATCTTTTTCGACTTTTCAAATTCTTTCTCTAAAGCATTGTTATAATCTTCAATTATGCTCTTTATTTCTTTCTCCTTATAGATGTTTTGCTCAACGAGCTTTTCGGAATAAATATCCCTGGGGTTTGGGTGTTTGGCAATGGCCTCATAAAGTGTAGGCTGTGTAAAGCGCGGCTCATCACCTTCATTATGACCATATTTACGATACGAGAGAATATCAATGAAAACATCTGATTCAAACTCCTGCCGGTATTGCATGGCCATGCGCATGGTAAAAATCAATGCTTCAACATCGTCACCATTCACATGAAAAATGGGGGCCTTGGTTACTTTGGCAATGTCTGTGCAGTAAGTACTGGAGCGCCCTTCAAGATAATTTGTGGTAAATCCTACCTGGTTATTGATCACAAGGTGAATGGTACCTCCTGTTTTATAGCCAGGCAATTCTGACATTTGCAATACCTCATACACAACTCCCTGTGCAGCTACGGCAGCATCGCCATGAATAATAATGGGCGACAGTTTTTTAAAATCCTTGTTGTAATGATGGTTGATTTTGGCTCTTGCAATTCCCTGGATAATGCCACCTACAGCCTCCAGGTGACTGGGATTTGGAGCCAGATTTAAAAGAATCTCCTTTCCATTAAGAGCCTTTACCTGGTTTCCATAACCCAAATGGTATTTTACATCACCAAGAACTATATTTTCCTCATACCGGTGGGCATTGTACTCGTTAAATATCTGGTAATAAGGCTTCTCAAGAACATTTCCCAAAACATTTAACCTGCCCCTGTGAGACATTCCGATAATGAATTCCTCAATTCCAAGATCAGAACCTTCATTTATTATGGCATGTAAAGCAGGGATAAGCGTTTCAGTACCTTCAAGTGAAAAACGTTTCTGACCAACAAATTTTTTATGGATAAAATTTTCAAAGCCCACGGCCCTCATCAAATGTGCAAATGTATGCTGTTTTTCATCTTTGGAAAAGTCAGGTGTGTTACGTGTGCTTTCCATCCTTTTTTTCAGCCAATCCAATTTCTCCGGATTACGGATAAACATAAATTCCGCACCAATTGACTGGCAATATGTTTGCGTTACGTGGGTCACTATTTTTTCAAGGGTAGCTGTACCTATGCCTATTTCCTTTCCGGCATGAAATGGAGTTTGAAGATCTTCTTTACTCAGATCATAATTCTCCATGTCGAGCGTAGGAAAATATTTACGCCTGGTACGCACAGGGTTTGTTTTTGTAAACAGATGGCCCCGTTTCCGATATCCATCAATCAAATTAATTACCTTGAATTCTTTATCAAAAACTTCAGAGGTAAATGAGCCATTTTGATAATTTTTAAGTGCAAATTCAAAACCCGCGAAAAACCGTTTCCACTCTTCCTCAACATCTTCAGGATTGGATGTGTATTTTTTATATAGTGCATCGATTGTCTCGATTTCGCTATTTCCCAAAAAAGAAAATTTATCCATAACAGGTGATCACCAAATGATATTTAAATTGTCAAAATTAGTAAACTTTTATATGTTATTCGGTTACTTACGAAATTAACATTTATTTAATACAAAATGTTGTATGGCATCTTTGCCAAATATCCATTTGTTTAATAAGAAGCATGATTTTGTTACTTTTGTATAAAAGTCAATTTTAAATGATAAAATTACTGCCAAAAGCGCTTCAGACGGAGCGGAAAAATGTTAAGGACAGGGATTCTTTCCACTTCTGATTAAGGATGTCTACTTCAGTATTTAATTTATTAATCAAAAATCCTATTCAGAAATGAAATTACCATACGCAGAACCATTTAAAATAAAAACGATAGAACATATACAACAGGGAACACCTGAAGAACGGATGCAATGGCTGAAAAAAGCCAGGTTTAACCTGTTCAATTTAAAGAGTAAACAGGTTTATATTGACCTGCTAACAGATTCCGGAACAGGCGCCATGAGCGACCAACAATGGGGAGCTATTATGACCGGAGATGAAAGTTATGCCGGCGCTTCTTCTTACGATCATTTAAAAGATGCCATCCAGGATATCACAGGATTTGAACATTTCCTGCCCAATCACCAGGGAAGAGCTGCTGAAAATGTTATATTTTCTACGTTGCTCAAAAAAGATGATATTGTTCCCGGCAATGCCCACTTTGATACTACCAAAGGCCACATCGAATTTCGCAATGCCCATGCTGTTGACTGCACAGTGGACGAAGCTTTTGACACAACGCTTGACTTCCCGTTTAAAGGGAATGTAGACCTTGAAAAACTGGAGAAAATATTTTTATCAAATCCTGCAGATAAAATTCCGGTGGTAGTTGTTACCATTACATGCAACACAGCCGGAGGACAGCCGGTTTCTATGCAAAATATAAGTGATGTAAGCGCAATGGTAAAAAAATATGGTTCGCTTCTTATATTTGATGGTGCCCGATTTGCTGAAAATGCTTATTTTATCAAAACCCGTGAAGAGGGATATGCGCAAAAACCGATGAAAGATATTATTCGGGAAATGTTTTCTTACGGCGATGGAATGACTATGAGCAGCAAAAAGGACGGACTGGTAAATATAGGCGGTTTTACAGGTTTACGTGATGAAGAGCTTTTCCGCAGGGCCAGTGTTTTTAATATTATGTTTGAAGGCTATCTCACTTATGGCGGCATGGCCGGTCGCGATATCAATGCCCTGGCTACCGGTTTGTATGAAGGAATTGATGAGAGATTTCTTGAAAGCAGAACAAAACAAGTTGCTTATTTAGGGAATTTATTAAAAGAATATGGCATACCTGTTCAATATCCTTTTGGCGGACATGCAATATTTATAGAGGCAAAAAAATTTCTTGCACACATTCCTAAAGAAGAATTTCCGGCCCAGGCGCTGGCTGTGGAGTTATATCTTGAAGGGGGTATACGCACATCTGAAATTGGCACGCTCATGGCAGACCGGGACCCGGTTACAAGGGAGAACAGGTATCCCAGGCTTGAATTTCTGCGATTGGCCATCCCGCGTCGGGTGTACACAAATAACCACATGAACTATGTAGCAGCCGCATTAAAAAATATTTTTGACCGCAGGGAATCATTGACCCGAGGTCTTGAAATTGAATGGGAAGCTCCCATTATGCGGCATTTTACAGTACAACTGAAACACCATACCTACTGAGATTTTCCTGAATTGTATATTGCTTTCACCTGATAGAATTAGGTTGAGCGGAACAATAATAGAAGTTTAGTATTTCTTTGCTGCAAAAGGACTGTTTAGTCTGTTTATAAAGCAGAGTGTTCGTACAGAAAGTTTGAATTCAAAGCCGGTTCCGCAAATCATGTGGGGGCTTACGAAGAAGGAAAAACAAGGAGTTTACAATTGTAAATAACTGTTTTTACATCAAGCATAACGCAGAAGTCAGACTTTATAGACGGACACTATTAAAGTTTGGTTTGTGAAGCAATTATAATTTAACGACCTTTGCAGGCTTATTTAGAAAAGCCCATGCTGTTGATGCAGAACATAAAACGGGCTTTGGTGCAGGAGGTGAAAATCGCCTGAAATTTATTGAGTCGTTGCTTCATGAAAGATCTGACAGAGGGTAAACCTACCCGGCTGATATTCTATTTTGCATTGCCTATGCTGCTGGGAAATGTATTTCAACAATTGTATAATATTGTTGACAGCATTATCGTGGGTAATTTTTTGGGCAAAGAAGCACTGGCAGCGGTAGGCGCATCATTTCCCATTATTTTTACTTTGATATCACTTATTATTGGAGTTGCCTCAGGCAGCACAGTTATCATTGCACAATATTTTGGTGCAAAAAATATGACGAATGTACGCAAGGCAATTGATACCATGTACATTTTTCTATTTGTGGCTTCAATCATCCTGTCTGTGCTGGGGATCACCTTCAGCAAACAAATATTTACCCTAATAAAGCTGCCGGAAGAAATAATGCCGCAAGCCAACACCTATTTGCGCATTTACCTTATCGGACTTATAGGTTTTTTTGGATTTAATGGCACAAGTGCTGTATTGCGCGGGTTGGGCGATTCCAAAACCCCCTTGTATTTTCTTATTTTATCTACAGTTTTTAACATAGGCTTCGATCTGTTGTTTGTAATTGTTTTTAAATGGGGTATTGCCGGGGTTGCTCTTGCTACAGTAATCTCGCAAACAGGTGCTTTTCTTTCGCTCATCATCTACCTCAACCGCAATCACGAAGTGGTAAAATTCACCCTTAACAAGCTAAGGTGGGACATGGACATTTTCCGTAAAAGCCTGAAAATCGGGCTTCCCACAGGATTTCAGCACACGTTTGTTTCACTCGGAATGATGGCACTTTTTGGTATTGTAAACACGTTTGGCACAAATGTAATTGCAGCCTACTCCGTAGCAGGAAGAATTGATGCACTGGCTTTGTTGCCAGCCATGAACTTTGCGCAGGCGCTCTCAACCTACACAGGCCAAAATATTGGCGCTAACAAAACGAACAGGGTGGCTGCAGGCCTCACCAGTACATTCCTTATGTCATCGGTAATTACCATTCTGGTTATGGCCGTGGTGATATTTTTTTCAGGATTTATGATGAATTTATTTACCGATGATAAAAATGTGATATCCATAGGTGTGGAATACCTGCGTATTGTAAGCACCTTTTACCTGTTGTTTACTGCAATGTTTACAATTAGCGGAGTAATGCGTGGAGCCGGTGATACTTTAATCCCCATGTTTATAACGCTTTTTTCACTTTGGGTAATACGTATTCCAGCCGCCTGGATACTTTCCCAAAGATTTGGCGAAACCGGTATTTGGTATGCTGTACCGGTTGCGTGGGGAATTGGTGCAATCTTTTCATACATCTATTACCGCTCAGGAAAGTGGAAAACAAAAAGCGTGGTAAAACATTAGAATGATGCTGAATAAACGGCTCTGATAGGAAATACATATTTTAGGTCCTTAAAAAGATGAATCAGTCCCTAATACCGAGCTTATTCGTAAAGCAGAATGTTCGCATGGAATTTTGGATGCAAAACTTATGTTGCAAATTATGTGAAAGCTTGCATAGATGAAAAAGCAATGCGCTTACTAATTAGAGTCTGTCTATAAACTTGGGTGTTTGTTCATATATGTGCGAGAACAAGGCGTGTAAAAAATATAAACCGCAGTATACTAAGGTATATGAGGATTTATATTTTTTTGCAACAACGTAGTTATCGTGCATTTATGGACAAACACTAATTAAAATGACTACTTTTAATGTAGCATAACGCAGAAAGCGAATT
>JBEPYD010000102.1:0-10690 GCA_041641575.1 Bacteroidales bacterium | reverse complement strand
GACAGGTATGATGCCTTCCTGCCAGGCACTGATCACACTCCCAGCAAGGCATGGCTGGTTCAATGGCAATGCGGTCGCCGGGTTTTACTTTTGTAACGGCAGGCCCAACCTCCACTACCTCACCAGAGCCTTCATGTCCAACAGGAAAAGGATACTGCACCACCTGGCTGCCAATTTTGCCGGAAACGTAGTAATGCACATCAGATCCGCAGACCCCAATGGTTTTCATTTTTATCTTCACATCTTTGTCTCTGGTTATCATAGGTTCAGGAACATCTACCATTTCCATTTGTCTGATCCCGGTTAACATCATTGCTTTCATAATTCAATAAATTAAGTGTTTAGTTAAGTATTTGTTAAATTACCAATTTTGAATCCTTGTGCTTTTATTCTGTTAATGATTATAAAAAAGCAGAAGAAAAAATAAATAACATTTATGCTTATCTTTGCTATTTATAACCACAAAAATAATCATTATTTTGAATTATGAATCTATTAGATCAGCTTAAACAATATACCGAGGTAGTTGCCGATACCGGAGATTTTGAGTCTATTAAGACCTTTCAGCCTGTAGATGCTACAACTAATCCGTCATTGCTCTACAGTGCATCGCAAGATGGACGATACATCCATTTGGTAAACCGTGCAATAGAATATGGTAAGTCTGTGGGTAATTCCAATGCAAAAAAGGTGGAGAAAACCATGGATAAACTTGCTGTAGTCTTTGGACTGGAGATACTTAAAATAGTCCCTCGCAGGGTATCTACCGAAGTTGATGCCCGGTTATCTTTTGATACTGAAGCGAGTATAAAAAAGGCGAAGGAAATCATTGCATTGTATGAGGAAAATGGTACAGGCCGAGAAAAAATATTAATTAAACTTGCCAGCACCTGGGAAGGGATCAGGGCCGCTGAAGAACTGGAAAAAGATAATATCCATTGTAACCTTACCTTACTCTTTAGTAAAGCACAAGCAATTGGATGTGCTGAGGCCAGGGTAAAGCTTATATCTCCTTTTGTGGGACGTATCTATGACTGGCATAAAAAAGAGCAGGGGGTAGACCATATCCCTGGCCATAAAGATCCCGGCGTGCTGTCAGTAAAGGAAATTTACAACTATTATAAAAAGTTTGGATATAAAACCGAAGTAATGGGAGCAAGTTTTAGAAATATAGAGGAAATAACCGAGCTTGCCGGTTGCGACTTACTTACAATTTCTCCCGCACTTCTCAAAAAACTAATGGATACAGAAGCTAAACTAGAACGTAAGCTTGACCCTGAAAGCGCCAAATCCGCAGATATTGAAAAAATCCATATGGATGAAAAAACATTCCGCTGGATGCATAATGAAGATGCCATGGCAGTTGAAAAATTATCTGAAGGAATTAGAAAATTTACCGCAGACATTCTAAAGCTGGAGAAATTTGTAGCTGCACAGTTGTAAAATACAGGTTTTAAGTTCAGGGTATATTTACCGGTGCTGGAGCCATTATTAAAATAATTAAGATTCTATTTTGTATACATATACCAAAAACAGGTAGAAACGAATATTTAAGTGAAAAATATTGTTGAACAAATTAATGAATTAAAGAAGGCAGAATCCTTTGCCATTTCCAATATTCCAATTACATCAGATTTTGAAATGGCGCTGGATATCATCCATCATCATGTTCATGAACGAAAAGGAAAGCTCATTGCCAGTGGTATGGGAAAGGCCGGTCAAATAGCTATAAACATTGCCACCACTTTTAGCTCTACCGGAACACCTGCTGTTTTTTTGCATCCTGCCGATGCCCAACATGGAGATTTGGGTGTAATTCAGCCTGATGATGTTATGTTGTTTATTTCCAATTCGGGTAAAACGCGGGAAATCATTGAACTGGTTGACCTTACAGAAAATTTATACCCGGGATTGCCACTGATTGTAATCACCGGAAATGTAAAAAGCCCTTTGGCTAAACTTTCTGATGCAGCACTTTCAACCGGCTCTCCGCCGGAAGTATGTGCCCTGGGGCTTACCCCCACCACTTCTACTACAACTATGACGGTTATTGGAGATATACTGGTGGTTATGATGATGAAAAGAATTAAATTTTCAAACCAGGACTATGCCAGGCGCCATCATGGAGGTTACCTTGGAAGAAAATCAAGACTGGCAGGTAAAATCGAATTAAAAAAATGAGAATTCTTAAAGAAGATACAGTAGGTTTAATTGTTGATATGCAGGAAAAATTATTTCCCCACATGCAACAGCATGAGGAACTTCAACAATCGATACGAACCCTTATAAGTGGTTTACGGGTGCTTGAAGTGCCAATTCTTCTTACAGAGCAATACACTAAAGGATTGGGGGAAACCATTCTTCCGGTAAAAGAAATTTTGGGAGATGTAGAACCAACAGAGAAAATGTGCTTCAGTTGTTGCGACGAACCTGCATTTTTTAAGGAATTAAAATCAATGGAATGCAACAATGTTATTTTGGCAGGAATTGAGACACACGTCTGTATTTTACAAACGGCAATAGACTTACTGGACAGAAGTTTTCAACCCATTATAGTAGCAGATTGTGTTTCCTCTCGTAAAACTGATGATAAGGTGATAGCCCTGCAGCGTTTAGCAAAAGAAGGAGCTATTATTACCACCAAAGAAAGTATTTTGTTTGAACTTTGCCGCTATGCAGGCACTGATCAGTTTAAAAGTATTTCAAAACTTGTAAAGTAGGCATTTTTGCATTATATAATCTGAAATCTGTTAAAAAAACGTTGTATTTATCCTTATTTTTTACCTTTGGATAAAATTGCAACAGGATGAATGTAATTAAAAAAACAGCTTATCTGATACCAATTCAGCTGATTATAATAGTTTTTATATTTTCAGCAGAACTTTTGGCACAGGAGGACAATGCTGAGATAGCAGATCAAATTGAGGCACTTGAAGAGCAGATGGCCAAAAACAGGAATGATGCAAGGGAAGTATCACTGTTAAATCAATTATCGCCCCTGTATCCTCCTGAGGATTATAGTAAAGCACTTAATGCAGCTCAGCGGGCTCTGAGTATTTCTCTTGAAGAGAATCTAATGTTAGGAGCCACCCTTGCCAGTTATAATTTGGGTAATTTGTATCTGTCGCAGAACAATGCCATTCTTGCCCTTGAACATTTTTATTCTGCCATGAACTATGGCAGGCGGCTAAATAATAAAAATGTGCTTGGTCCGGTAAGTAAAGCACTTGCATTAATCCACTTAAATGAGAATGAGATTGATAAAGCGTTATATTATTTAGGTAGGGCTGCAGTGTACAGCCGTGGTGAAAACTGGCAGGTGTATGCAGAAGTTTTGTTGCTTTCAGGTGAATTATACCTTGAAATGGATAGTATTAGTGATGCAGCAGAATATTTTGAACGGGCAGTAGAAACAGGCAGTAGGGCAGAAGCCAATACCATAGCCAGGGCCAGGGAGAAACTTGGCTTTGTGTATTTAAAGCAGGATAAAAATATGTTGGCGTCAAGGCTCTTTGCAGCAAACATTAATCATTATCAAAATACAAATGATTCCGCAGCTCTGGTTCGGAATTATACATACAGGGGAAGAGCGTACCAGAAACAACAGGAATATCCAAAAGCGCTGGAAAGCCTGCAAAATGGATTATCTGTAGTAAGCCTAGAAACAGACCCCCTTATAGTATCTGAATGCTATGAGGCACTGGGGTGGATTTACTGGCATGTTGACAGCAGCATGTTAGCACTTGATTATTTGCTTACAGCTGTTAAATTAAGAGAATCATACCTTATTTCTCATGCCAATGACCTGGATGTAGTGTATAAAACCGCTGATCTCTATATTTCCCTGGGGCAGCAAATGGATTCCCTTGGGTTTTATCTGAGGGCAACAGAGTATTTACATGAAGGATTTGATAAAGCCAGAGAATCTTACAGTCCCACTTTAATCAGGCGCGCATCTTTGGGTTTAAGTTCTGCTTATTATAACCTGGAACAGGAGCAGGATGCTGAAATGTATCTTACATTTTATGATGCCATGCAGGATACCCTGCCCCCCATGCAATTTGTAGAGGAGATAACACGCCTTGAGATGCAGGCAAGTTTTAATAAGGAAAAAGAAATCAGACGCCTGCGGCAGGAAAAACTGGATGCTGAAAGGGAAGCTTCACAACGTCGTGTGAACCAAATCCGTACTTTTTTTCTGGTCGTTTTTGTAGCCGTTTTGGTTTTTGCATTTCTCGCCAACAGAGGATTACGGCGTATACAGAAAGATCATAAAAAACTCACGTTGCAACAGCGCGAAATTTTAAAGAAAAACCGGGAGTTAAATGGTCAAAAAGAAGAGATACTTAAACAAGCGGAACAAATTGAGCAGAAGAACTGGCAGCTTGAAAGGATTAACCATCAGTTAAAAACTAAAAATGAACAGATCAAAACCAGTCAGCAACAGCTCATTTTGCAGGAAAAATTGGCTACTGTAGGGCAATTAATCACAGGAATTACACATGAGATACAGAATCCTTTAAATTTTGTCAATAATTTTTCCCGGTTAACCGGTGAACTTACAACAGAATTGTCTGGTGCCGTCAGTGATATAAAGAGTGAAATAAAGGAAGAAGCATATACCAACCTTGAGGATATTACCCGGCTTATTCATGAAAATGTAGAAAAAATAAATACACATGGTAAAAGGGCAGACAGGATAATTAAGGGCATGCTACAGCAGTCCAGAGATGCGGGAGAATTTGAGCGGACAGATATAAATACGCTGGTTTCTGAGTATACAAGTCTGGCTTACCATGGCGAAAAAACGAAAAACAAAGATTTTGCATTATCCATAGTGAAAAATCTTGACAAAAAAATAGGAAATGTGAATGTAGTGCCGCATGATATTGGCCGGGTAATCCTTAACCTGGTTACAAACAGTTGTTACGCCATTAGGGAAAAACAAAGAAATCGTATTCCTGATTATGAGCCGGTGATAACATTACAAACGCAAGATAAAGGAAAAAACCTTGTTATTATAGTGCGTGATAATGGAACTGGATTGTCACCAACCATCCGGAACCGGATTTTCAACCCGTTTTTTACTACTAAACCCAGTGGTGAGGGTACCGGACTTGGACTTTCCACCAGCTATGAAATTATTTCAAAGGTACATCAGGGTAATATCGAGGTTAAATCAAAAAAGGATGAGTTTACAGAGTTTATCATTACAATTCCAAAAAATTTAAGTTAATTTAGCGCTATAATATATTCATTTGCAATGCCCATTAAAATTCTCAGTGTTGACGATGAGCCGGATTTGGAGTTGCTGTTAAAGCAGCACTTCAGGAAAAAAATCCGTACCGGCCAGTATGAAATTCTTTTTGCCTCCAGCGGACTTGAGGCACTTGAAAAGTTATATTCTGATAAAACAATAGATATTGTTTTAACAGATATCAATATGCCTGGTATCGATGGTCTTGAGCTTTTAGAAAAAATAAATGTAATGAATCGTCCCAGCCTCAAAACTGTGGTAGTTTCAGCATACAGCGATATGGAAAACATCCGTACTGCAATGAACAGAGGGGCTTTTGACTTTATCACCAAACCTATTGATCTTGATGACCTTGAGTTAACCATTGAAAAAACAATAAGACAAACAGAGATCTCAAAAAAATCCATTCGCGACCGAAAGCAGCTAATGGAAATACAGCAGGAGCTGGATTTGGCACGCAAACTACAATTCTCACTGCTGCCGGATAAGTACCCGCCGTTTCCTGGTGTTTCAGATGTAGATGTATTTGGCGCCATGAAGCCAGCATTGAATGTTGGGGGCGATTTGTTCGATTATTTTTTTATTGACGATACCCATCTTACATTTTTTATTGGCGACATTTCAGGCAAAGGAGTGCCCGCTGCGCTTTTTATGGCCATGAGCCGGTCAATTATCAGAAGTAATGCCATGCGCGGACTGGATCCGGGTAAATGCATGGAAGAATCGAACCGCCAAATTCTCGATGCCGGTAAGGACTCCATGTTTATCACCCTCTTTTTTGGCATTTTAAACATAAAAAATGGTACACTTGCTTATTGTAGTGCCGGACATGAACTTCCATATCTTGTGCCTACCTGTGGCGGTGTAACCCGTCTGGAATCCACCGGGAATGCAGCGCTGGGTGCCATGGAAAATGTTAATTATACTACTGCAGAAATACCGCTTAACCGCGGTGAAACTATTTTTATGTACACTGATGGACTTATTGAAGCCCTTAACGACGATGAAGATGCTTATGGCAGAGAAAATCTGGAAAGAGCACTTGAGAAGAATATCGATCAGCCGGTAAAAAAAATTACTGAAATGGTTTTTTCCGATGTTGATGCGTTTACAGGGGGTACTGCCCAATTTGATGACATTACCCTCGTGGCATTGCGGTACAATAAACGATAGATGTTTAAATGAAAAGAAAAGTAGTTAGCTTTAAGAATAATATCGATGAGCTGCAGGAGATTGCCGCAGCTGTACAAGTGTTAGGTAAGAACTGGCATTTGCCAAAAAGCCTTGCATTTCATATAAATCTTATACTTGAGGAGGTCTTTACAAATATTGTACTTTATGGGTACAGAGATAAAAACGAGCATCAAATTTTTATTACCTTTACATCAGAAAACGACATACTCACTATAAAAGTAGTGGACGATGCTATGGCCTTTAATCCCTTAGAAGTATCTACACCCGCTTTTGAGTGTAAGTCGCTGGAAGAGACAGAACCCGGAGGCATAGGATTGCATTTGGTGAAAAATCTGGTAGATGATATGGGGTATGAGAGAGAAGAAAATAAGAATATATTAATTTTGAAAAAACAGGTTTAATTCTATTATTATATAACAACACAATATTTAAGTATAAATAGGATATTATGAACATGACCCGGGAACATATAAATGGTGTGGAATTGCTCAGACTTAAAGGTAGACTGGATACCAAAAACTATGAGAAGATAGAAGAACAGGTTTTCAGCGAAATTGAGCAGGGAAAGCTTTTATTTGTTGCCGATCTGGGTTCACTGGATTACGTCAGCAGTTCAGGATTACGCGTTTTGCTAAAAGCCCTTAAGGCTGTATCAGCTAAAAATGGTCGTTTTGCCCTCGCTGCACTCAATGAAAATATCATGGAAGTATTTGAAATATCAGGATTTAATAAGTTTTTTGAAATTTATCCTGATGTAGATACTGCATTGAAATCTGTTGAAAATTCCAATTAATCAGGTGAATATAATATATAATTAAAACTCGCATGTTTTGAAACTATCAATTACAGTACCCGAGGAAGTATTTTTGCTTTCCATTGACAGTGAAGGGCAACAACTTGATTTAAAAGAGTTTGATGTAGTGCTGGCAGGAGCCATTTTAATGGAACTGGCATTGCAGAATTGTATTGATACCGATTTTGACTATATAATCCCTGACAAAGAGAAAAACACCAGCCATCCTTTGCTAAATAAATACGTCAAGGATATACATGAATTAGATCAGAAAAAGCCAATTTCATTTTGGATACACCGTATACTTGATGAAATGGATGAGGTGAAATCTTCCATCATCAATGGTTTAGTGGATAAAGGAATGATAAAAGTGGAGAATGAAAGGGTTTTATTGCTTTTTACCTCAAAAAAGTATCCAATTCTGCGAAACAGCCAGGTAAAGGAAGTGAAAATACGAATTCGGGAGCTGGTTTTCTCTGATACCATTCCCGATTTTAGAGATCTTGTAATTGTTAGTCTCATCCACTATGCTGAGATAACTTTTGTTTTATTTACAGAAGAGGAAGCAAATCAGTATCAGGAAAGAATTGCCCAACTGGCAAAAATGGATTTAATAGGTCAGGCAATTGCTTCTAATTTAAGTGGCATTGCTATGTCTGTTAAGGCACGCGAGAGATTGGGTAAAAATGCCGAAAATGCAGATGAAAAATTTAATACCCTGATAGCCAAAAAGAAAGAAGAATTTGGAATATCTGATAGTGAAAAACTACCTGTATGGTTGCGGAAAGGAACCCCGCAAGGGCACAAAACCCTTGAGTTTATTGCCGTGCATGACACCATCGCTTTTGATTTCAACCCCAAAACAAAAGATTATTTTCTTCTTTAATACTCAACGAATTGGTAATTCAATGGTAAAACTAAAAGCATGGATTTTCCGAGTTATTATGCAATAGGCGAGACCGTTGTCGATCTGCTTATAAAATCGGGTAAACCATTGTCTATGAAAGCAGGAGGGGCCATGCTAAACACATGCGTTTCGCTTGGACGGTTAGGAATACAACCACATTTTATAAGCGAATTCAGTACAGATAAAACAGGGGCCTTTATTGAAACATTTCTTATAGAAAATAATGTTTCAACAGAATATACGTATCGTTACAACAAGGGAAAAACAACTCTTGCCATGGCCTTTTTAAATGAACAAAACGATGCCAACTACGACTTTTATAAGATGCTACCCAAGAAAAGACTTGCTATACACTGGCCGGAATTTAAAGAAAATGATGTATTGCATTTCGGCTCCATCTATTCTTTTGACCCTGCAATTCGAAAATCATACAAAATACTTCTAAGAAAAGCATCAAAGGCAAATGCCATATTGTATTACGATCCTAATTTTAGGGCCCCGCACAAAGATAGCTTATCTAAGATAAAACCACTAATAGAGGAGAATTTACAATATGCGGATATTGTGAAGGGCTCTGATGAAGATTTTGAACTGCTTTTTGACTTGAAAACCGGTAAGCAGGTTTGGGAGCAAATCCAGGAAAATGTTACAGCTCTAATATATACGGCAGGAGAAAAAGGTGTTACCATATTTTTTAAAGACCAGATAATATATTTTTCTGCTCAAGAATTAGAGGTGGTGTCAACGGTGGGCGCCGGAGATAGCTTTTCAGCTGGATTTTTATTTAAGGTGCTTAAATATTTAAAATACAAGAAGAAGTTATCAGTTTTTGAAGAGAAGGAATGGGGAGGTGCTGTAGAAGCTGGAATTCAATGTGCATCTATGGTTTGTGAAAAATTAGATAATTATATTTCTTCCGAGGAAGCTTTACTACTTAAAGAACAATGGGGGAATGAATGATATTTATTGCTTTGCTTGATCCATATAGGTGTAACTCCATTTATACCAGCTTATTTAGTTTTTCCAGTAATTCCTTTATTCGAATAGGTTTTACCATATAGTCGGCGGCTCCCATCTCATGGGCTTTTTTTATAGAGGTTACGTCATTTTTTGCGCTGATCATTAATATCTTAACTTCTTTGTTCTGGTCTTTCTGTTTAATCTCTTCCAAAAGATGAAATCCATCTTTGCCTGGCATCATAATATCCAGCAGTATCAGGTCCGGTTTTTCTCTTCTTGCCACCTCAATGCCTTCTTCAGCGCTTGATGCTACAATAGCACTATAATTATTTTCCTCAAGGATAGCTGTAAATAATAAATTATTGGTGGACGAATCATCCACAATTAATACTTTCTTCTGATTACTCATTCTTTTATTTGTTTATGATTCTATATAATGCTATTTTTTATTCATTTGTTCAATTCTTTATTATATTTTTACTTTGATAAGCAGAAACGTGCTAGAAAATTGTAATAAACCAGGTATAAATCCAAACATACTCAGAAATGTTTACGTATATGTTTGTTTGATGTCAGCTAAAACACTATGTTTAATTCTATTTCACTTAAAAGAAAACACTTTGCGCTAAAAGTAATCATCCTTTTTGTAAAAGATTGCTTTTAACTCCTTAAAATACTATGACATATTTATTTGAAAATAATGATATTTTTCAGTTAATTGAATAAACTGTTGCTATGGCGGAGGTAAAAACAATCTGTAATGGTATTTCACATGCCTGTAACATTTGTAAAAATGATTGCTTTTTTTCATTAATTACAGAAAATGAGTATGATATCCTTATGGATAATACCCATGTGATCAAATACAGAAAAGGTGAAACTATTTTTAAACAAAAGACTTATATAACCAATATATTGTTTTTGCAGGAAGGAATTGTAAAATCATATATTGAGGGTACTAATGGAAAAAATATTCTTCTTGATATAAATGTTCCTGTAGACTTTATTGGACTTGGTGATGCATTTAATAAACAAATGTATGCCTACAGTGCTTTGGCCTTAACAGAATGTAAGGTTTTATCCATTGATCATGAAGTGTTTAAATTAATCATGAGTAGGAATAGTAGGTTTAGCGAAGTAGTTTTTTCCTGGTTTACCGAACATAATAATTTTCTATACCGAAAAATATCGAATTTGGGAACAAAGCAAATGCATGGCAGGCTTGCCGATGCTATTTTATATCTTTCGCAGGAGCGATTCGCGAAGCAAAAAGTTTTTTCCTATCTCTCAAGAAGTGATATTGCTGAATTCACCGGGATGTCAAAAGAAAATGCCATCCGCTTACTTACCGAATTTAAAAACGACGGACTGGTTACAGTCAATGCCCGGGAAATTACAATTAACAGAATGGAACTTCTTACAAAACTACAACATATTGGATGATTGACAATGTATAAGTGTCAGAATAACAGCTCAATAATTTCATGTAGATGATCTTCATCATCAGTGTTGAGTAACCAATCTCATCTGCCTCAATAACTTAAATCATACCTAATTTTGAATACTAAAATATTTAGTA
>JBEPYD010000101.1:0-10722 GCA_041641575.1 Bacteroidales bacterium | reverse complement strand
AATTCTCTTCAAATAATTTCATGAATTCCATGGTTGGTTGTTACGTCATTATAAATAACAGCCTGTTTTCTTAATACACTTGTAAAGATTACTATATTAAAATGAGCCAAATCTGCTTTTGGTTGTTATAATGTAAACTTATTAAAATAACGGATTATGCCAGTTTACATTATACCAAAAGAACAACAAGCAGATGGGCAGTTCAACGGCGGCGCTATTCTTGAGAAAAAGCCCATTGGTTTTCCACAGGATGGTGGAGAACAACGCCCTTATTCAAACCTGTTTTACTGGGCACACGCATATACGGATGAAGGCAGTCTGATTGGGGAGCATCCGCATAAAGGCTTTGAAATTCTCACATTTGTACTGAAAGGAGATGTAGAACATTATGACAGCAAACAAAAAGGCTGGACAAAATTAAAAAAAGGTGACATGCAGATCATACGTGCCGGAAATGGCATTACACATGCTGAAAAAATGAATGCCGGTAGCCAAATGTTCCAGATATGGTTTGATCCCGGGCTTGAAAATACGCTGGGAAAACCTGCCACCTATGATGATTACCGCAAGGAAGAAATGCCGGTGGTAATGAGTAACGGATATATGTCGCGGGTGTATGCAGGTGCAGAATCTCCCCTTATCATCGATTCTCCAGGCCTAACCATTGCTGATACAGAATTTAATTATAAGTTGCATTCCTGGCAATTAAAGGAGGATGAAATATTTTCTGCGTTCATTATCGAAGGACAGGTAGATATTGACGGGCATACACTCCATGCAGGAGATTTTTTCCGTATAGAAGAAGAAAACAAAATCTCATTTAAAACAGAAGAAAAAACACGCGTGTTTTATATAATATCACCAGCAAAACTACCCTATAAAACTTATTTTGAACTGCAATCAACGTAAATATGCTTTTTGGCATATACCCCGTTCTAAATTTAGGATTCAGTAAAAATCAAATGACGGCTTAAACAGAGTATGCTTTAATTAATTTGCATAAATAATAATGACTGTAAGATAAACCTGAATGGTTGATAAAAAACACAAATAAGAAGCTTGGAAAGCTATAAAAAAGCTCAGTAAATTATGTAAATGAGCCAATTTTATGGCAAGTGTAAAAAAGAAGCTGGTGTTTTTTACAACCCTAAATAAAAAGTAAAGCCCGGCATCCATTGGTGTCGGGCTTTTATTATATATTAGGAGTTTAGTTTATTTTTTATCAGCTGACAGATCAATTTTCAGTGCAATATCATCATAAATGAACTGATCCTGCAAGTCGTCAAAAAAAGTGCGGCTACCATAGCGTACATTCCAATCTGAGCGATCAATGATAAATGTATTCGTAGTTGCATCAATTTGGTCTCCTACTTCATCAAGTGTTGCGTAAAAAGAAACACTTTTGGTACTGTCTTTCATGGTAAGGTTACCGGTGATTTTTACATCAGGTTCAAAGCCATCGTCGAGACCTTCGGCAGAAACATCACCGGCAGGCTCTACATTGGTAATTTCAAAAGTAGCCGTTGGGTAGGTTTCAACCTCGAAGAAATCTTCTGATTTCAAATGCCCGGTTAATTTTTGATTCATCTCAGGGTCTTCAAGATCATCGACCTGTATGGAACCCATGTCTATTACAAAATTGCCACCGGTAATCTGGCCATCCTCATACATTAAATATCCATCTTGGAGTCCTACAACCCCATAATGTTCGCCTGTGGGTTTTTTACCTCTCCAGTGTACTTCGCTTTCTTCCATATTAATGGCGTATTCACTACCAGACGCTGATAATTGAGATTCTTGTTTTTCGCCTGTTTCTGCTTTTTGTCCATCCGGGCTCTGGCCGCAAGATGCTAAAATAAAAGCCGAAAAAATGCCATAAGTAAGTAATTTCATTGTTTTCATATTATACTGTTTTTAAATTAGGTGTTGCTGAATAAACAAAAGATTGTCCTTATGGTTTAATTCTGAGTGATTTTCACAAATAATTAACATTTTTCATTTGTAAATGACGTTACCAAATGTAATTTTCGAAAAGGTATGAATGCTATTATTGGCATCCCGCGGATAATTAAAACTCTTGAAAATTTTCACTCCTTCCTTTATTAATAAAATGATTTTAAAATTATCTATCCTATATTTGCCAGAAATAATTCTAAAAATGCACGCATTGATACCCAAAAAAATCTCAGTAAAACAAGCCGGAGATACTGGTATGGCGGCTACTCTTGTTTTGCTCATAGTGGGTATTTATTCTGGTAGCTCAGCTTTTATCATTGCGGCTGCCATCGTGCTTTTAATGAATATGATCGCACCCCGTATCTATACTCCTTTGGGGTATATCTGGTTTGGCCTTTCTAATGTTTTAGGCGCCATCGTTTCCAGAATTTTACTGGGTATCATTTATTTTGTTGTGGTTACACCGGTGGGCTTGTTGCGGAGGATCGGCAAAAAGGACAATCTTAAACTTAACTTGTATAAAAAGAACCAAAATTCGCTTTATACAGAAAGAAATAAGAAATATACCCCTGAAGATCTTGAAAAACCATTCTAATTAAAATATTATGGAATTTTTAAAAGAGTTATGGCAGTTTTTAAGAGAACGTAAAAAATTCTGGCTCATACCCCTGATCCTGATACTGCTGTTCTTTGGCGTTCTTATTGTGCTATCAAGCGGTTCTGCAGTAGCTCCGTTCATTTATACACTTTTCTAGATTTATGAGAGAGGTCTATATCGGCATATCTGCCTTTTATCACGACAGTGCTGCAGCCATTACCATAGACGGGAAAATAATAGCAGCTGCGCAGGAGGAACGTTTCACCCGCAGGAAACATGACTCTTCATTTCCTGAAAATGCTTTGCAATATGTATTGGATGAAGCAGCCATTGATGTGTCTGAGGTAAAAGCCGTTGTTTTTTATGATAAACCTTTTCTGAAATTTGAACGCCTGCTGGAAACCTACCATGCCTTTGCCCCGGCAGGCCTTAAAAGCTTTACGGCTGCCATCCCCGTGTGGATAAAAGAAAAGTTGTTCATGCGAAAAATGCTCACGGACTCTTTGAAACCTTTTGACCTGCACCGGAAAAAATTGTTATTCCCGGAGCATCATCTTTCTCATGCTGCCAGTGCATTTTATCCATCGCCTTTTGAGGAAGCCGCTATCCTAACCATTGATGGCGTGGGCGAATGGGCTACCACTACCATTGCCTATGGCAATTCCAATGGGATAAAAATTCTAAAAGAGATTCATTTTCCCCATTCTATAGGATTATTATACTCCGCTTTTACTTATTTCCTTGGATTTAAAGTAAACAGCGGTGAGTATAAGTTAATGGGGCTGGCACCTTACGGTGATGCACATTCATCAGACACAAAAAAATACCTTCAGATTATTGAAAAGGAGCTTATCGATATCCGTGAGGATGGATCGTACGTGCTCAATATGAAATATTTCACCTATGCCACCGGGCTGAAAATGACGCGCAGTGATAAGTGGAAAACCCTTTTTGGATTTGGCCCGCGTGCGGCAGACCAAGAAATTGAACAACATCATTGCAACCTTGCACTGGCCATTCAGCAGTTAACAGAAAAAGCAGTATTAAAACTGGGCCAACATGCAAAAGATGTTACCGGAAGTAAGAACATAACCCTCTCAGGAGGCGTTGCCCTGAACAGCGTGGCAAACGGAAAGCTGCTAAAAAGCGGCATGTTCAACCAGGTCTGGATACAACCAGCTTCCGGTGATGCCGGAGGTGCCGTTGGAGCAGCATTGGCAGCACATTATATCTTTGGCGAAAAAAACCGCACACCTGAAACTGGTGATTCCATGCAGGGAGCGCTGCTTGGTCCGGCATTTTCTATGGATGCCATCCAAAAAGTAATTCGTAAATTCAGCGCATCTGCCCACCATTTTGAATCGCGTAAAGCGCTGAATACAACAGTAGCCAAAATGCTAGATGAAGGAAAAATAGCCGGTTGGTTCAATGGCCGAATGGAATATGGCCCGCGCGCTTTAGGCAACCGAAGCATTTTGGCTGATGCCCGGAATCCTGAGATGCAACGCAAACTGAATCTTAAAATAAAATACCGGGAGGGGTTTCGTCCTTTTGCACCCGCGGTGGTTGAGGAAGATGTGGCAGCATATTTCAGCATCAACGAACCCTCACCATACATGCTAATGGTTGTGCCTGTGCAGGAGAAAAGGCAGATTTCGCTCCCAGCCGACTCTAACAAAAAACCACTTTACGACAAGCTCTATTTCCAGCGCTCCGATATTCCGGCTGTTACCCATGTGGATTATTCCGCCAGGTTGCAAACAGTATCAAAAAATACCAATCCGGAATTTCACTCACTGCTGATGGAATTTAAGAAACAAACCGGGTACAGTGTACTGATTAACACCAGCTTTAATGTGCGTGGAGAGCCCATCGTGTGTACACCTGAAGAAGCTTACCTGTGTTTTATGCATACAGAAATGGATATTCTGGTACTCGAAAATTTCCTCTTCCTTAAAGAAGAACAACCCAAACTTCCTGAAAAATATGCAAAACGTGAATTTGGGGATGATTAATCATCATGCAAATTGCCGATCCTGATCACCTCCCATGAAGAATAATGTGTGCAATTGCACATTTGAAAATTAGTACCTGGTTTACAAGAATTTTTCTACCTCTTCATTCTCCCCTGGCAGGTTTATGCAAACATCCTGCAAAAACAGGATGGTATTTTTAATATGCTGATACATAATTTGATCTTCCTTAACAAAGGGTACCACTTGGCGATATCCTGACACAAACTCTTCCACCCATGGAGAAGATTTTGAGGGTCTTCTGAATTCCAGCGCCTGGGCTGCATTGAAAAGCTCTATGGCCAATACCCTTTCCAGATTTAACATTACCTGGTAAGCCTTGATGGCTGCATTGGCACCCATGCTAACATGGTCCTCCTGTCCCTGAGAAGATTCAATTGAATCTACTGAAGCCGGATGACTCAGAATTTTATTCTGGCTTACAATAGCGGCTGCAGTATATTGCGGTATCATAAACCCGCTGTTCAGGCCGGGACTGTCAGCAAGAAATGGAGGCAATCCGCGGTTTCCCGACAATAACTGATAAACCCGGCGCTCAGATATATTGGCCAGCTCAGCCATGGCAATGCTTAGGTTATCCAGTGCCAGCGCGAGGGGTTGTCCATGAAAATTACCGGCTGAAATGATCAAATCTTCCTCAGGAAATATGGTAGGATTGTCGGTTACAGCATTGATTTCCCGCTGAAAAACATATGCAGCATAGTCAATGGAATCTTTGCTTGCCCCATGAACCTGTGGAATACAACGGAACGAATAAGGATCCTGGATGTGCTCGCGTGATTCCGCCATATGTTTGCTCCCCCCGAGGATATTTAAAATCCTGCGGGCTGTGATTATCTGCCCCTTGTAAGGCCTTATTTCCTGTACCAGGGGGTGAAAAGGATCAGCCAAACCATTGTAAGCGTCGAGCGAAATGGCGCTGATAACATCGGCCAATACGGAAAGTTTGAAAACCCTGAGGCAAATATTCACCCCATAGGCGCTCATAAACTGCGTGCCATTAAGCAGGGCCAACCCCTCCTTGGCTTTTAACTCAAGTGGCTTTAGTTGCAAAAAATCGAGCATTTTAGCCGAAGCCATTCGTTCTCCCCTAAAATTAACCTCTCCTTCGCCTATCAGGGGGAGGGAAAGATGCGCCAATGGCGCCAGATCACCACTGGCCCCCAGGCTGCCATATTCATAAACAACCGGTAAAGCTCCGGCATTATATAGCGCAATCAGACGTTCAACGGTGGAAAGCTGCACGCCTGAATGCCCATATGAGAGGGACTGAATCTTTAAAAACAACATCAGTTTAACAATATCTTGCGGAATCTCATCGCCGATACCACAAGCATGCGATAAAACCAACTTTCGTTGTAGTTTTCCCAGATCGTCCTTTGAAACCGACCGGTTTTGCAATGAACCAAATCCGGTGTTAATCCCATAAATAGGTTTATCTGTTTGCGCAATCTTTCTCTCCAGGTATTCGCGGCAGGCGATAATATTTTTTTCTGCCTGCCTGGAGAGGGCAACAGGCAATCCCTGATCGATTATCTTTTTAACAGTGGAAAGAGCCAGTTCTGATGTATTGATTTCAAACGAATTTGGCATAGTAGTTTTTTTATAGTTTTCACTACCAATTTAATGCAAAACTTTTACTTTCGTTATGTTCTATGGCAGACACTGGCATAGTAAAAATCAGCTTTTACCAAAACGTAATTAAAGAAAATAAATCTTTACAGCAAAGGAAGCTGGTAATGAAAAAAATAAATATTTACCCGTTCTTTTGGATTGCACTCATCAATTCCAAAAAGGAAACAGATTCCTGGGTTCCGGAAGTCATGGTTTTAAGGGTAATTCTGTTATTTGCTATTTCATCCTCACCAATGGTAGCTACAAAAGGAATGTTCCTGGTATTGGCATAAGAAAATTGCTTTTTCAGTTTTGCCTGGTCAGGATACACTTCGGCAGCAATCCCTTCCGCGCGAAGTTTTCGCACAAGGGAAAGGCAATGCTGCTCTTCCTTTTCACCAAAGTTCACAAATAAAACCTGGGTAGATCGGGCTGCTTCCTCAGGAAAACGGTTAAGTTGCTCCAGCACATCGTAGATGCGATCAGCGCCAAATGAAATTCCCACGCCGGAAACATCTTTCATGCCAAATATACCGGTAAGGTCATCGTAACGACCGCCACCACAGATGCTGCCAATAGTAACTTCCAGCGCCTTCACCTCTATTATGGCGCCGGTATAATAATTAAGGCCACGGGCCAGGGTGAGATCCAGCTCCACCTCACTTTGCAAAGTTGATTCGGATAAATACCCGAGCACCTTTTCAATCTCCGCAATGCCATTCAGTCCGGTATCCGAGGAAGCGAGTACCTCCCTGAGTGATTGTAATTTACTGGCATTATCTCCCTGCAACATAAGCACGGGTTGCAGCTTTTCAATGCCCTCGTTGGATATTCCTTTTGACAGAAGCTCTTTGTTTACAGCTTCACGACCTATTTTATCAAGCTTGTCAATGGCTACGGTAATGTCTGTTACCTTATCGGGATGCCCGATGTATTCAGCCAGGGCAGCTAGTATTTTGCGGTTATTTATCTTTATCACCACTTTCAGCTTTAAATCCGTAAATACGGCATCAATCAGCTCCAGCAATTCACATTCATTTATCAGGGAATCACTGCCCACTACATCGGCATCGCACTGGTAAAACTCACGGTAGCGGCCTTTCTGGGGTCGATCGGCACGCCAAACAGGCTGTATCTGGTAGCGTTTGAAAGGAAAAGCAAGCTCATTCCGGTGTTGCACCACAAAACGGGCAAAGGGTACGGTAAGATCGTAGCGAAGGCCTTTTTCGGCAAGCATACCGGCCGCTTTTGCTGAATCCTGTGCCTGGAGTAAATCACCCGGTACTTTTGAGAGAAAGTCACCGGAATTCAGTATCCTGAAAAGCAATTTATCACCTTCTTCGCCATATTTCCCTAACAAAGTAGAAAGATTTTCCATGGCCGGCGTTTCAATAGGCTGGTAGCCGTATAGTTGAAAACGTTTACGTATAGTATCAAAAATATAATTTCGGCGTGCAGTTTCCACCGGTGTAAAATCTCTTGTTCCTTTAGGTATTGAGGGTTTCTCGGCCATGATGTTAAAATTTTGGGCAAAAGTAATGAGATTTTGTGAGAAATGGTTAGTCGGTTGGCGGGTTATATGGTTGTTAGGTTTGCGAGTTACTGGGTTACTGAGTTACCGGGTTAGTGGGTTACATGGTAACATGGTTATTTTTTTACTGGGTCAATTGGTTATAACTATAGTTTATGGTTTATGGTTTAGGGGTTTCCCTGCATTCTGCCGTAAGTGTTTTTCACATTTGCCGATCATTCCGAGCCCCGAAATACTTTTCCTAGTGCGCATTTTTAATGTGTGACATATTTTTATTTATTCAAAAGGTTTGGGTAATTCCGTGGCATGCCCATGCATGGTATTTCAAATGCAATTTGTTCTTGCCACGGAAGAATACCGTACATGCTGCCACAGGGCGCTGCCCTGTGCTGAAATAACCTGCCCTTTCAGGGCGCTGAAAGAGCACCAAAGGTGTGCAGTTAACAGCCCGATATGCAAGGCCGGGTTAAAAATACAATAATCTGCCTAATCGCTGAAAGCGCGGAATCCATATCCAAACAGGGGCTCAAAAGCTTTACAATATAACCAATTAACCCAGTAACCATGTAACCAGCTTTCCCCTGCATCCTGCCGCAAGTGTTTTTCACTTGTGGCGTTCATTCCGAGCCCCGGAATATTTTCCCTGGCGCGCATTTCCAATGCGAGACATATTTTCATTATACAAACGGTCTGGGTAATTCCGTGGCATGCCCATGCATGGTATCTCAAATACAATTTGTTCTTGCCACGGGGGTTCTACTTGCAAGATTTACTACAAAAATGTTATCCCTCCGGGGTAATGAGTCTGAAGACCAGTGAGCTACCAGGTTATATGGTTACTGGGTTTGCGAGTTACTGAATTACCGGATTTTAATGTGCTGATTTATGTACAAACAAGAAATAACATTGTAAATAATGATATTTTTCATCTGAAAGCATTTGGTTTTAAAGTCATTAAGCATTATATTGTACAAAAGTTTAGCAGGTGACAGGCATGTTTGTTTTATTTATCCATTATACGGTTTTTCTCATCTTTTTAATGCTGGGCATCTATGTTGTCAGTAAAGCAAATTATATTAGCTTTCATAAATATGCCGCCTTGCTGTTCTTTAATTGCAGTATTTACAGTTTGTCCTTTCTTTTCATGAGCCATCCGGGTGCCGGAAAAGTGTGGCAGGAATTTTTTACACATATTGGTTCCATTGCTAATTTTCTTATCAGCTGGCTACTCTTTTTTACAGTACTGGCTTACATCAAAAACAAGGCAGTGCTTCAATCAATATGGGTAAAATCTTTCTTCTACCTCTCTGTTTTTCTGGTTGTTTATTTTCAGTTTGCCGGAGATTTGGCCGTGGCAGAATTTTACCCGGAACTTCCGTATTTTATTGCCGATTATCCAAATAAAATGGTGTCGGGAATATTTCAGGCTGAATTTTACCTGGTATTGATACTCGCATTTTATTTGCTCTTTCACCATGTAAAAAGGTTAAAAGATAAAAACAAAAAGGTACAGGCATGGCTGTTTTTGGCTTCTATGTTGTTCACTTTATTGGCGGGATTAATTAATCTCTACCTTCCTGAAATTACGGGATACCCGGTACCCATTCTGGTTGATGCTTTTTACCTGATGCCTGCAGGGGCTATATTGTATATGATTGCGTACAAAGAATTTTTTGATGTCACCCCCACTTCACTGGCAAAAAATATCATTGAGCTCATGCCGCCCGGATTAGTCCTGGTTGATAATGAGGGATATATCGTAACCACTAACCAGGCACTAAAAGGGATGTTTAAGCTTAAGAAAAGTGAAATAACCGGTAAAAAATTTATCACCTGGATAAATGAAATGTTCAGTCTCTCATTGCCAGAAAATGACATTATGCTCCCATTCCGGAAACAACTGGTGTATAATCCGAACAAAAATGAAATTCGCTTTTACATTGCCTCATTTTCATTTATTACCAATACATTCAAACAAACAACAAGTTCTATTTGCGTATTTGAGGATATCACAGAAGTTAAACACTACGAAAAAGAATTAAAAACCCTGAATAGTGAACTGGAGGAAAAAGTCTTGCACCGCACCCGTGAGCTGGAAATATCCCAAAAAAAAGCCATTGAAAGTGATGCCCTGAAAACTTCTTTCATTCAAAATTTATCGCATGAAATCCGTACACCGCTAAATGGTATTATCGGCTTTTCAGATTTACTAACCCGTCAAAATCCGGCATCAGAGAAGAATAAAAAATTTACGGACATTATCCATAAAAGCAGCATTCAGCTAATTTCCATTGTAGAAGATGTGATTGCTGTTTCAAATCTTGAAACATCTTCACTCCCAATAGAGAAAACAAATATAAAATTAACTGAGCTGTTTAATAATCTGCGAAAAGCACTGGAGGAAAATCACTCCCCGGATATAAGACTTAGCTTTGAACTGCCTCCTGAAAATGAAGAGATGAGTATCTATACAGATAAAGAAAAGCTTTACATAATCCTATACAAACTTTTGGATAATGGTATTAAATTCTCAGGAAAAGGAAAAGTGACATTACGTGCAGAAATATCCGATTCCGGAATTGGGTTTTACATAAAAGATGAGGGGATAGGAATAGAGAAAGATTTGCAGGAAAAAATATATAATCCATTTTGGCAATCGGAGCAGGGGGCTACACGAAACTACGGAGGAATTGGCCTTGGACTTACCATATGCAAAGCATACATCGCATTATTGGGAAGTGAACTTACGGTAGAATCGGAACCCGGGAAGGGCGCAATTTTTTCTTTTTTATTACCACAGTAGTTGATGGTTACCGGGTTACCGGGTTTTATGGTTACATGGTTGGTGGGTTAATTGGTTATTTAGTTTATAGTTTAAGGTTTAGGGGTTCCCTGCACCCTGCCGCAAGTGTTTTTCACTTGTGGCGATCATTCCCTTCCCTGGAATACCCTCCCTGGTAAGAATTTCAAATGCGTGACATATTTTCATT
>JBEPYD010000100.1:0-10771 GCA_041641575.1 Bacteroidales bacterium | reverse complement strand
AGGAAACAAAATAAAATAAAAGCCTTTATAAGCGGGCGCAACTTCATATTTAAAAGGTGCTGTTCATAGCATTTACAGGGTTAAGCCTGCTGGCCGAATAAGCCGGGGCAAAGCCAGAAATAATGCCAATGATGGAAGACACAAATAACCCTAATATTATGTTGCCTAAAGTGAGGGAAATAGTAAAATCGGATAAAGCGCTAACCAATAGTGTGCCGGCAAGCACAAAAAGCAGGCCGATAATTCCACCGGTAAGTGCCAGCAAAACTGATTCGTAAAGGAACTGCAATAAGATGAAGTAATTTTTGGCTCCCAATGCTTTCTGTATCCCAATGATACGGGTACGCTCTTTCACGGATACAAACATAATATTGGCTATGCCAAAGCCCCCTACAAGAATAGAGAAGCCTCCAATAATCCATCCGGCCAGGTTGATTACAATAAATATCTGATCAATACCTTGCGATATCAGGCTGGCCTGATTTAACGCAAAATCATCTTCCTCCTTTGGTTTTAAACGGCGCTCGTTCCGCATAATCATGCGCAATTCATCCTTTAACTGAAGGGTTGGTATTCCTTCTTTGGCTTTAACCATGATCATAGGGTTTAGCCGGTCACTGCGTGTATCAAAAATGGTACGGGCAAAATTCACCGGAAGCAGGACTAAATCATCAAAGCTTCCTCCGCCCAGCAAGCTTTTCCCTTCTTTTTTTGTAATGCCAACCACATACACTTTTTTGCCTCCAATACGAATATCTTTTCCTATTGGATCAGTTCGGGGAAACAGATCCTCTGCCAGTTCATAACCGATTACAGCTACATTACGTCCCAATTCAGCTTCAAGAGGAGAAAAATACCGGCCTTTTTGGATGTCAAAACTTCTAATTTCGGGCAGATCATAGGAATTGGCAAATATAACAACATCTTCGGCACGGTTAGCCTTATAAGAAACATCGCGCGAGGTAGATACAGAAAAAGAAATGGCCTCTGCCAACTGGGCATTTCGTTTAATGGCTTCATATTCTCTGATGGATGGTACCGGACGCTTCATGAAATCCCACCACCTGTATTCACCTCCGAAGGACCAGGGCCATTTTTGAATGTACATCACATCATCACCAAGTGAAGAAACGCTTTCCCTGATGTTCCGCTCCAGAGAATCTACAATGGTAAATACAGAAATAATTGCAAAAATGCCAATGGTAATGCCCAGTAGGGAGAGTAATGTGCGTAACTTATTCATTACCACCGCCTGCCAGGCCACAAGAAAACTTTCCTTTAGCATTTTAAGAATATTCATAAAATCAATTGACATTTTTAAATCCGCTTATGCTTAAACCTTATATAATTTAACAATGATAAGAAAAATATACATCTATTTTATGTTTTTGTTTACTTTCAGAAATATTGTATGATATTTTGTTTAAAATACTGATATATATCATTCTTATTCGTGTTAATTCAAGAAGTTGCTATATGTAAAGGAAAAAAGAATTATTTTTATCCGAATATCTTTTAACCATCATGATTTAATGATTAAAAGTACCGATTTTTAGTTACTTTTGTGATACTTTTGGCAAAATTTAAGAATTGATTATAAATGGCTGACAGAAAGAAAATTAAAAGCGCACTCATTTCCGTTTTTCACAAGAACAACCTGGAAGAAATTATCCACAACCTTAAAAAGAATAATGTAGCGCTCTACTCTACCGGAGGCACGCAGGCTTTCATTGAATCGCTCGGGGCAGAAGTTACCCCCGTGGAGCAATTAACCGATTATCCTTCCATACTTGGAGGAAGGGTAAAAACATTGCATCCTAAAATATTTGGAGGTATACTTGGCAGACGAGGCAACAACAAAGATGCTGAGCAAATGGAAGAATATAAAATCCCTGAGATTGATCTTGTAATTGTAGATTTATATCCGTTTGAAGAAACGGTGGCATCGGGTGCCAGCCAGCAGGAAATAATTGAAAAAATAGATATTGGAGGAATTTCTCTTATCAGGGCTGCGGCCAAAAATTTCCAGGACGTGATGATAATTTCTTCCAGAACCCAATACCAGGGCTTGCTGGAATTGCTTGACAGTCAAAATGGCGAAACCACTCTGGAGGACCGGAGAAAATTTGCAATGAAAGCATTTGGGGTCTCCTCTCATTATGATACAGCCATTTTCAATTATTTCTCCCAGGAGGAGCCAACTGCCGGTTTTCGGCAAAGTGCAGATGAAGGAAAAACATTACGCTATGGTGAGAATCCACATCAGCGGGGATACTTCTATGGAAATTTCAGTGAAATGTTTGATCAGCTTCATGGTAAAGAAATTTCGTACAATAACCTGCTTGATATTGATGCTGCGGTAAGCCATATTGCAGAATTTAAAACCACAACGTTTGCCATTCTGAAGCACAACAATGCCTGTGGCCTTGCTTCTGACCAAACCCTTACAGAGGCATGGAAGCGTGCGCTTGCCGGTGATCCTGTATCAGCATTTGGTGGTATATTGATTACAAATACCGCGCTGGATAAAGCTACGGCCGAAGAAATTGATAAATTATTCTTTGAAGTTGTAATTGCTCCAAAATATAATGATGACGCCCTGGAAATTTTAAAAAAGAAAAAAAACAGAATTATTTTGGTTCAGAAACCAGTGCAAACAGAGAACAGACAGTACAGATCTTTGCTGAATGGAGTGTTGGCGCAGGATAAAGATACGCGTACAGAAATTCGTGAAGATTTGAAAGTGGTAACTGACACTACACCCGATGAAAACACTATTGAAGACCTGTTATTTGCCAATAAAATTGTAAAGCATACAAAATCTAATGCCATTGTACTGGTTAAAGATAAGCAACTTGTAGCCTCAGGAGTGGGGCAAACTTCACGGGTAGATGCCCTTAAACAAGCCATTGAAAAAGCAGGTAATTTCGGATTTAACCTTACCGGGGCAGTGATGGCTTCCGATGCATTTTTCCCTTTTGCCGATTCAGTAGAAATTGCGCACCAGGCTGGTATAAAATCAGTCATACAGCCCGGTGGATCTGTTAGAGATCAGGAAAGTATCGATTTTTGTAACAAAAATGGCTTAAGTATGGTATTTACTGGAGTCAGACACTTTAAACACTAATAAAAATCAATCGTTAAATAATACAATACAGAATTATGGGAATGTTTTCATTCTTAACGCAGGAAATCGCCATTGATTTGGGTACTGCCAATACCATCATCATCCATGGTGATAAAATTGTTGTTGATGAGCCATCGATTGTAGCCATAGATACAATTACCAATAAACTGATAGCCATAGGGGAAAAGGCCAGGCAGATGCATGGCAAAACCCACGAACATATAAAAACCATCCGACCTTTGCGCGATGGCGTAATTGCTGATTTTAATGCTGCTGAACAAATGATTCGGGGTATGATTAAAATGATCAATCCTCGCCAGCGACTGGTTACCCCATCTCTGCGTATGGTGGTCTGTATCCCCTCAGGCAGTACAGAAGTTGAAGTGCGCGCTGTACGTGACTCTTCTGAACATGCCGGCGGCCGTGATGTGTATATGATTTTTGAACCGATGGCTGCAGCACTGGGTATTGGACTCGATGTGGAAGCACCTGAAGGATGTATGGTAGTTGATATCGGTGGTGGAACCACTGAAATTGCCGTTATTGCACTTGGGGGCATTGTATGCAACCAGTCAATACGTATTGCCGGTGATGGTTTTACTGCAGATATACAGGCTTACATGCGCCACCAGCATAATATAAAAATAGGAGAGCGCACCGCTGAAGATATTAAAATAAATGTTGGCTCTGCCCTGCCCGACCTTGACGAACCGCCTGCAGATTTCAATGTTCGCGGACCAAACCTAATGACAGCCATGCCAATTGAGATTCCTATTTCATACCAGGAAGTGGCACATTGTCTTGATAAATCTTTGTCAAAAATAGAAACTGCCATACTTGCCGTGCTTGAACAAACCCCACCAGAGCTATATGCTGACATTGTAAGCAGGGGTATATACCTGGCCGGTGGTGGTGCTTTGTTAAGAGGATTAGACAAGCGTCTTACCGATAAAATAAATATCCCGTTTCATGTGGCAGAAGACCCACTGCATGCAGTAGCCAGAGGAACAGGAATTGCATTGAAAAATTTTGATACTTTTTCTTTTCTCATGCGATAGACAAAAACTGGCCAAAAATTTCATTAAATAATGAGAAACCTACTTCAGCTCATTAAAAAGTACCAGTATTTTTTACTCTTTTTGCTTTTTGAATCGCTTTCTTTTTATTTAATTGTGCAATACAATACTTTCCAACAGGGAAGAATGGTGAATTTCACCCGGAGTATTGCAGCTAGTGTTTACGAACAATCGGCAGAAATAAGAAGTTACCTGAGCCTCAGAGAAGTAAATGCTGATTTAATTGAAGAAAATGCAAGTCTGCGCAATACCTTGCTAAGCTCAAAGATTATCCGCTCATCTGTATTCCTTGAAATGGCAGATACATTATACGAGCAGAAGTACCGCTTTACCACGGCAAATGTAATTAATGCAACAGTTTCAAAGCAGAATAACCTGCTTACCCTTAACAAAGGAGAGAAACAGGGTGTAGAACCGGAAATGGGCGTTATCTCTTCACAAGGCGTGGTAGGAGTGGTAAATGCTGTATCCGGGAGTTTTTCAACAGTTATTCCGGTGATTAACCGAAGCCTGCGAATAAGTGCACGCATTAAAGGGAGTGAATATTTTGGCTCCGTTGTTTGGGAAGGCATAAATTACCGTTACGCTGAATTAAATGAAATACCACACCATGTAGATATCTCCATTGGCGACACCATAGTTACAAGCGGGTTTTCCGCCATTTTCCCAGAAGGGATAACAGTGGGGTACATAAGTGAAGCAGAGGTAAGAGGAGGGAATTTTTACAATATTGAAATACGCCTGGCCAATGATTTTAAAAGCCTGCATAACGTAATGGTGGTAAAAAATATATTAAAAGAGGAACAGGAAACGCTTGAAGAAGAAAGCATGCCATGATTAAAATAGTTGGAAGAAATATAATTAGATTCATTGCGCTGATTTTGTTGCAGGTTTTTCTGTTTAACAATATTCATGCAGGGAATGTATTTCATCCCTACTTCTACATAATATTCATCCTGTTGTTGCCGTTTGAAACACCAGGAGTGCTATTACTCAGTTTATCATTTTTCCTTGGCCTCTCCATTGATCTTTTCGTTGGAACCGTGGGTATGCATGCAGCTGCATGTGTATTGATGGGCTTTGCAAGGCCGGGAGTTCTGAAAGTGATTGCACCCCGCGACGGTTATGAAACCGGCACATTTCCACGGGTAAGTTATTACGGTATCGGGTGGTTTCTAAAATATACCATCATCCTTGTATTTACCCATCATTTTGCATTATTTTTCATAGAAGTATTTGAATTTGAACATTTTTTTCTGACACTCTCAAGGGCTGTACTAAGTACGCTGTTAACCACAGCAATTATTGTTATTAGTCAGTTCCTGGTATTTCGATACTGATCATGGATCAACTCAATACACGAAAATACATCATTGGCATTCTCATCGTCCTGGTGAGCATCATATTTGTGGTGAAGCTTTTTGCTTTACAGGTAGTGGATTCTTCCTATAAATTTTCAGCAGATAATAACTCCCAGCGCTACGTAACGCAATACCCTGCCCGTGGATTGATTTACGACAGAGATGGCGATCTTCTGGTGTATAATGAAGCCGCTTACGACCTTATGGTAAACCCAGCCCAGCTGGCTTCATTTGATACCATTGCACTTACAGGTCTGCTTGGGATTGAACCTGAGCAACTCCGCGAAAGTCTTATCAAAGCGCGGAATTACTCCCGCTACAAACCCTCCATCATTCTTAAGCAACTCTCTTCCAAAAAATATGCTGTATTACAGGAAAAGCTTTACCAATTCCCGGGATTTTTTGTACAACCCCGAACCCTGCGAACCTATTCCGACTCGGTGGCCGCTCACCTTTTTGGATATGTGGGTGAAGTAGACAATAAAGCCATTCAGGATAATCCATACTATCAAATGGGGGATTACATTGGTATCAGTGGCATAGAAAAAGCTTATGAAAAATACCTGCGCGGGAAAAAAGGAGTAAATATTTACCTGGTTGATGTGCACAATAACATAAAAGGCGCTTTTGCCGACGGAAAGTACGATACGGCTGCTGTGTTTGGGCAAAACCTTGTTTCTACCATAGATATAGATTTGCAACGCTACGGTGAACAACTTATGCAAAACAAAACAGGTAGTATTGTTGCCATTGAACCCTCTACCGGAGAAATACTCAGCCTGGTAAGCGCCCCTACCTATGATCCCGACCTGCTTGTTGGCCGTGTACGGACCACAAATTATAAAAAACTTGCCAACGACACCCTTAAGCCACTTTTTAACAGGGCGCTGATGGCAAAATATCCTCCGGGGAGTACATTTAAGGTAATAAATGCGTTGATTGGGATGCAGGAAGGCGTTATAGGTTACAACAGCAAGTATTACTGCGACATGGGCTATTATGCCGGAAGCCTGCATGTAGGATGTCACAGCCATTATTCACCATTAAATTTGCCACAATCCATTCAAAACAGTTGCAACGCTTATTATTGTAATGCTTTTCGCAAGATTATAGACGATCCTAAATTTCCAACCGTGGATGATGGATTTAACAATTGGCGTAACCATGTTATCTCTTTCGGGTTTGGTGATAAACTCAATATTGACCTGCTCAATGAAGCTTCTGGTTTTGTGCCCCAAACCAGTTATTACGACAGGTACTATGGCGATAATCGCTGGAAATCCCTTACCATTGTTTCTTTAGCTATAGGCCAGGGCGAACTGGGTATAACACCGTTACAAATGGCAAATATGACGGCCGCCATAGCCAATCGCGGATATTATTATACCCCACATGTGATTAAAGAAATTCAAAACCTGCCCATGATTAACCCCCGGTTTACCCGAAGGTTTAATACTACCATTGATACCACATGGTACGGAACGGCGATTGAAGGCATGGAATTGGCAGTTAATGGTGGCACAGGCAGCACAGCACGGATTGCTAAGCTGGATGATATTATTGTTTGTGGAAAAACAGGTACTGCTGAAAACCCTCATGGAGAAGATCATTCCATATTTATAGCCTTTGCGCCTAAAGACAATCCGGAAATAGCCATTGCTGTTTATGTTGAAAATGCAGGGTTTGGCTCTACGTATGCCGCCCCCATTGCCAGCCTGATGATAGAAAAATACCTGAAAAACGAGATATCTGCCCGGCGAAAGTGGATAGAGCAACGGATGCTTAATGCAGATATAATACACAAGGAGAAAGAATGAGAAGAAAAGTAAATTTATTTTCCAGTATTGACTGGTTTACGGTTCTGCTCTACCTGGTTATGGTTTTCCTGGGCTGGATTAATATTTATTCGGCTGTATATAACGAGGAGTATGACAGTATTTTTAATATTTCACAGCGTTACGGAAAACAGCTCATCTGGATAATTGCCGCCATCGTACTTGCCATGATTGTAATCCTGATTGACAGCAAATTTTACCAGCTTTTTGCTTATATTTTCTATGGTCTGGCCATTTTTCTGCTTTTGTTAGTACTTGTATTCGGAGCAGAAGTGCACGGCTCTAAAAGCTGGCTTGCTATTGGCAGTTTTCAGTTACAACCCTCTGAATTTGCCAAACTCGGAACAGCACTGGCGCTTGCCAGATATCTGACCGCACATAACGTAAACCTGGCAAAAATTAAACACCTTGCTATTTCTCTTATCATTATGTTTACCCCAGCTGTGCTCATTATGCTGCAGCCGGATATGGGTTCAACACTGGTGTATGCTTCATTTTTTATACTCCTTTACAGGGAGGGTTTGCCCAACAGTCTGTTTTTTATGGCCATAGCAGTAGTCATCCTTTTTTTCCTTACCCTCATTTTTGAAAAAATGATGCTATTGCTCATTATATTTTCATTTGCCCTGATTGTATTCGGATTTATGGAAAAGAGCATCAAAAAATCCTTACTCGCAGCTTTGGTCTTGCTTGGAATTTCAGGTTTTCTAAAGGCTGTAACATTTTTTGTGCCTGCGGTAGAATTGTCATTGTATCGCATTATTTTTATTTCCCTCGGGGCTTCCTCAGTTTTATACATTATCCTGGCTTTTACACAAAAAATCCGATCAGTTTTCCTGGTACTTACCATGCTGATAAGTGCTGTGCTTTTTACATATTCTGTTGATTATGTATTTAATAATATGCTTAAGCCACACCAGCGTACCCGTATAAACATAATGCTTGGCTTTGAAACTGATCCGTTGGGTGTTGGATACAACCTTAACCAGTCAAAAATTGCCATTGGCTCAGGCGGATTTTCAGGCAAAGGTTTTTTGCAGGGAACACAGACAAAATTTGATTTTGTTCCCGAGCAAAGCACTGACTTTATTTTTTGCACCGTTGGGGAAGAATGGGGATTTCTTGGAACAGGTTTCGTGGTCATTCTGTTTGCTACACTTTTGCTAAGGTTAATTTATATTGCAGAAAGGCAACGATCAGCCTTTAGCCGGGTATATGCCTATGGGGTAATATCCATTCTGTTCTTTCATTTTGTGATCAACATTGGCATGACGATAGGTTTGGTGCCGGTAATAGGAATTCCACTACCATTCTTTAGCTACGGAGGCTCCTCTCTATGGGCGTTTACCATTTTGCTCTTTATTCTTGTAAGGCTTGATGCAAGCCGCATGGAGTTGCTACGATAAGGCATCAGAATCTTCCTTCACGGGTTATCATTCTCCAGTTATCGGTACGAAAAGGCACTGCGGGTAAACCTTCCATATTATAGAGGTTGGCCTGGTCAGGATTATCTGCCCAGCCATACCGCACAGCAACCGGATTGGGTTCATGATCGCTCCAAACCACCACAGAATTACCATCAATTTCTGCTTTCGCATAATGGTAAACCTTATCCTCTCCGGCGATGGTAAACCCTTTAAGGTAATTATATTTATCCCGGGCTTTTAATCCGGAACCCGTATTTTCAAAGTAAATTCTTATTTTATTACCTTCAATGGCCATTTGCTTAAATACAGGTCCACTATGAATGGTATCCCTGTTGTAGGCTACATGCAAAGCTGTTAGGGCAAGCCTTCTGCCAACTTCCTGCTTATTTCGCGGGTGAATGTCTTTGGCATCGCCTATATCAAGTGCCAAAGCCTGTCCGGTGTTAGGTAATTCCAGAGCCATGGATTGTGCCTCACGCAATTCTGCCCATTCACTAAATCCGGGACGGGAATCAGGTTCTCGAAATCCTGCCAGTTGCACCCATAAAAACGGCAGTGAATCTGTGTTCCATTTTTCCCGCCAGTCTATGATGAGATTCCTGAACAACCGCCGGTATTGAAAAGCACGGGAGGCATTACTTTCTCCCTGATACCAAATGACTCCTTTTATTGGAAACTTAATAAATGGATGCACCATAGCATTATATAGCAGAGATGGATAAATGTTGGGGCTAAGTGAAGACGGTGGAGCAACAGAAACAAACCCTTCCCTGTATTCCCATTTACCGGCCAGTGGTTTGACATTTCCCGGAAACGTCCGCAAATACACTTCATCTTCTGCTCCGTAGAGGCCTCCACCTCCCCCATAATCCATGATACGTACGATGATGGTGTTTTTACCGGGTTTGAGAAGTTTTGCCGGAACATTATACCGTCTTTCCACATCATAGGAATCTTCTACGTGTCCTACCAATTCACCGTTTACATAAGTATAATCGCCATCATCAATTCTGCCCAGGTAAAGGATGGCATCGTCTGCTGCCTCAGTGGCAGAGAGTGAAAAAGTTTTTCTAAACCATAAAGTTCCATCTATCTGTCCGGCACCAGATTGTTCCCACATTCCAGGTAATGTTATCTCCTGCCAGTCTTCAGGCATGTTTTCTTTGGTAAACCATTGTTTAAGCCAGCCTTCATCTGCCACATCAAAACTATCCCGCCAGGCCCTGTAACGTTCATCTAATTCTGATAAGTAAATATTAAAATCATCAGGAGGAATGGAATCAATTTTCCCTGCAAAATCTTCGTCTTCTCTCATCGTTTCCATGCTGGTCCAGGTTTCTGAAACTGTGCCTCCCCAGTATGATCCAATAAGACCAACTGGGATATCAATTTCATTGTGAATATCCCGGGCAAAGAAATATGCAACCGCAGAAAAATCCCTTATAGTAGCTGATGTTACCGGATGCCATTGCGTAGAATCAACATCTTCCAATGGTGTAATATTTCTCTTGTGTGGCACTTCAAGAATTCTTATTTCAGGATTATTTGCCGTTAACAATTCCTCTTCAGCCGCATAAACATCTTGTACAGGAAAAGCCATGTTTGATTGACCGGCGCAAAACCAAACATCACCGGCCAAAATACCCTGAAGCTGAATGGTGTTTGTTCCCCGCACGATAAGTTCATAAGATCCGCCTGCTTGCAGGGGTTCAAGTTTTACCTGCCATGTCCCATCCCTGCCGGCACGGGTGCGATATTCTTTTTCATCAATGGTAACTGTGATTCTTTCGCCTTTTTTAGCCCATCCCCAAACCGGCACTTCAGCATTGTGCTGCAAAACCATGCTGTCAGAAAATAGTTCAGGCAATTGAACCTGTGAAAATCCTGCCGCCGGGAGTAAAAAAAATAACAAGCACAAAAATGCTTTAAATTCAACACTGTACAA
>JBEPYD010000099.1:0-10826 GCA_041641575.1 Bacteroidales bacterium | reverse complement strand
ACCCAACATTTAATTGAACAGGATGGGTAATGGCTATAACAGATTGCACACTGCTGGGTCTGTCTACCATTGATACTTTTACACCTTCGGGTTTCTCCACATCGGGATATGCTTCGGCAAAAAGGTCACCTTTTTCCCATTCACCAAAATATTTTTTCACCTGCTTTTTTGCTTCTTTAACAGTAATATCACCAACAATTGCAAGATAAGCCAAGTTTGGAACAAAATAATCTTCATAATGCTGACGACATTTTTCAAGGTCAACAGAATTTGCAGTTTCTTCTGTAACAAGTTCACCGTATGGATGATCAGCACCAAACAAAATCTTATTTCTTACCCTTGCAGAAATAGAATTTGGATCTTCCTTGGATGCAGTTAAACCGGAAATGGTCTGTTTTTTAATTTTATCCAGTTCTTCTTCTTTAAATACAGGGTTTAAAATCACATCTGACATTATCTCTAATAGCTTATCGTTGTGCTTTTTTAGCGATGAAGCAAATATAGAATTGGCAGATGTATTCAGAGATGCACCAATAAAATCTATTTCCTGATCAATTTGTGCTTTGGTTTTGGTAGTGGTGGCTGTGCCCAGTAGTTGACCCGTAAATCCTACATAACCAGCTTGCTCCCCCTCATACACAGGATCATAGTCTACAACCAGGGAATAAGATACACGCGGAATTTTATTGTTTTCAACCACAAATACTTTAAGTCCGTTCTCCAGTTCGAATGATTCGTAATCACCAATTTGGATTAAGGGAGGAGGTCCCGGCTCGGGAGGAGTTGATCTGTCAATTTGCGCCTGGGCTGCTGCGAATGTAAAAACAGCTGCTAAAATGAATATTGAAATTTTTATATTTTTCATCTTTATAATTTATTTTCAGTTTTCAGTACTGGTTCCGATTTTGCCGAATGGAACATTCATGAATTTCTGGATATTATTCGGACGTAATCCTGCACAGACCCTTGCCATTGCCAAAGAACCCCGGGAAGTTGTGGTCAGCGAATTTTATCTCTTGTGAATATTCCACCATTATTTTTTTAAAGCTAATTTCCAATAAAAATTATTTTCTTTAATTTACAGCTGTATCATCCTTACCTTCTTCAGACTTAGGCAAATAATGAAGCACCACACGGTTTTCTTCAGTAAGATACTTATTGGCTACACGGACAATATCTTCCCGTGTTACCTGCTGATATTTTTCGAGTTCCGTATTGATAAGATCAGCATCACCAAAAAAAGTATGGTAATTTGCAAGGCTAAGGGCAATACCTTCCATGGTGGAATTTTGATTGATAAAATCACTTTCCGCCTGGTTCTGAATTTTTTCAAATTCAAAATCCGTAAGCCCATCGGTTTTTACTTTTTCAATTTCTTCCAGTAGTGCCTTTTCCAAATCAGCTACATCAATTCCCATGTTTACAAGACCCAAAGTAATAAAGATTCCATGATCTTCCATGTTAAAAGGAAATGCAGCAACCTGCAGCGCCATTTGTTTTTCATCTACTAGCGACTTGTACAAGCGGGAACTTTGTCCGTCTGACAGCAATTTCTGCAGCATGCTTAAGGCATAATAATCGGGCGTACCTTCAGCAGTGGTTTTATATCCTAAAAATACGGCAGGTAACTGTATGTTATCATAAACAATTTGCCTGCGTTCTTCAGTTTGAGCAGGTTCTTCAATATCGGGACGGTATATTTCATGTGTGCCTTTTTCAATGGGTCCGAAATAAGCTTCTACCAGCTTTTTGGTTTCATCGTAATCAATATCTCCCGCAATGGCAAGGGTGGCATTGTTAGGCACATAAAAATGCTCATAAAATTCAATAAATTCGCCCAGTGTTGCCTGATCAATGTATTGCACTTCTCCTATAGGCACCCAGCGGTATGGATGCTCCACAAAAGCATTTTCAAACATTCTGGCAGAGAAAGAGCCATAAGGACGGTTTTCATAACTTTGTTTGCGCTCTTCTTTTATAACTTTGCGCTGTGTTTCCACTCCAATGCTATCAATTTTCAAATGCAGCATTCTTTCTGACTCAAGCCATAAGCCAAGCTCAAGCTGATTTGAAGGCAACACTTCATAATAACTGGTTTTGTCAAAGGTGGTAAACGCATTATTTTGCCCACCTGCATTTTGCACAAATTTAAAATACTCACCACGTGGAATGTTTTCTGAACCTTCAAACATTAAATGCTCAAAAAAGTGTGCAAATCCTGTTCTTTCCGGATCTTCATTTTTTGATCCCACATGATACATTACATTAATTGCTACAACAGGAGAGGAATTATCCTTGTGCATAATTACATGCAACCCGTTGTCCAGCGTAAATTCTTCTATTGAAATTCTCTCCTCCTGGGCATTCATTATGCCTCCTGTAAAAAGAAAGAAGACCAATAAGAAATTTCTCAGCATAAATCTCGTCATAATCTTAAATTTAGGGTTTAGAATTAAAATGATATAATTTATAAATATCGGTTGTCATAAAACATGTTCTCTTGAAAATATTCATAATGTGCTCTTATACATAAAAGTACAAGAAAAAACAGCTTGCTAAATGCTCTTGTGACGTAAAATTAAGTTTTTTTTCTTAACATATCAATACGCGAATTGTTAAAGAAAAATAAAATAAAATTATGTTGAGATGATGGACATGAACATTACATTCGGTGGCAATAAGAAAATAATTGCAGAATATAAAGGGATGGAAATACCCACTGATCAGCCAGAAAACTCCGGCGGAGAGGGTTCAGCACCCGAACCCTTTACCCTGTTTCTTGCTTCTATTGGCACATGCGCAGGTTTTTATGCAAAATCTTTCTGTGATAAGCGTGAATTGAGTGCAGAGGGTATAAAAATTACACAAAGCATGAACTTCGATGCTGAAAAAAGGCTGGTAAACGAAATAGAAATTCAGATTGAATTACCGGAAAGCTTTCCTGCAAAATACCATAAAGCATTATTAAAAGCAATCGATTCCTGCACCGTTAAAAAACACCTGGCAGACCCACCAAAGATCAAAACAATAATCATGGATTAAGATAAATATTTATCTATTAATTGTATCAATTCATCAGGCATGATTGGTTTGGCAATGTAATCGTCCATACCTGCACGTTTAAATTTTTCCTGTTCATCTTTTAAAGCGAAGGCTGTTTGTGCGATAATTACCTGCTTCGGATTTATCTGCCTTATGGCTGTTGCGGCTTCCAGCCCATCCATTACAGGCATTTTTATATCCATTAATACCAAATCAACATGTGGGTGGATTCTAAATAATTCGACAGCTTCTTTCCCATTCCTGGCACGAAGGATCTTGATTTCTGCCGGACGCATAATTTCATCTATAAGAATAAAATTAGACTCCTCATCTTCTGCTACCAATAAAACTTTATCCTTCCAGGATTTTAGATTCAAATTATCAATTGTTGATCCGTCGGTTTTAGCGGATTCCTTATTAAATATAACTTTGTCAGAGAGAGGTACTGTAAAATAAAAGGAAGTGCCCCCTGCTGGTCCTGGTTCATACCAAATTCTTCCTTTCATTAGGTTTACCAGGTTTTTTGAAATTGCCAAACCTAACCCGGCCCCGCGGTAAAGTGTGTGATCCTTCATGTTTTCTAATTTCACAAAACGTTCAAAAATATCATGTTTAAGATCTTTTTTAATACCGATTCCGGTGTCTTTTACAAAGAATATAATTTCTTGGGTATTGTATACATTGAAACCAAAATTGACACTTCCCTTTTCCGTAAATTTAATTGCGTTAGAGAGTAAATTCAATAAAATCTGTTTCAATCTTACCGGATCATTGTACATGTGCATTTCAGCATATCTTTCATCAAAACTAAAAATTAATTCAAGCTGATCTTTCTTTGCAAATTTGCATTCTAATAGACTAATTTCTTTTGCCTTTTCCATTAAAGAAACAATACTAAAATGTTTTTTTCTGAGGGATAACTCCCCGGATTCCATCCTGGAAAGATCAATGATATCATCAATTAATTGCGCAAGGCTGTCGCTGCTTTTCTGAATATAGGAAGCAAATTCTTTCTTCTTTTCTATTGAGAGGTTTTCACGATTAAATAAATGCGTGAAACCTATAATTGCATTCATGGGTGTACGGATTTCATGAGACATATTTCCCAAAAAGGCAGTTTTTAAATTATCAGATTCTATAGCTTTTCGTTTTTCCTTTTGCAGTCTGGCCGTGCTGACCCGCATATTAGTTTCATACCTTTGCACTTCTCTTAGCAAATGATTAAAAGCATCGTGCAGCTTCCCTATTTCATCTTCACTACTTTTATTAATCTGTATTGAATAATCATGTTCCCTTGCAGTTTTCTCAGTTACATGAGCAAGATTTATCAGGGGTGCGGAAATGTACCGTTGCATCCACATGGCAATAAGATACATTATGACAAATACAGGTATAATAAATAATAAAAACAGCCGGAATGAGGTAAAAAAAATATTTTTCAGGTGTGAAGATGGTGCGGTAAAACAAAGCGTACCTAATTGTTTCTCATTAATGGTAATAGGAGTATGTATGTGAGCAACATTATTAACATATCTTTTAAAACTATCAGTTGAGATGTTTTTGTGAATGGTATCAGAATAATAATGATAAAAACCAGTGATAAATAGATTTTCCTTATCATAAACAATGATATTGGAAATATCTTCAATTTTCCCATATTGATTCAAAATTTCATTTACTCCCGCCAAATTTCCTTTGGATAATGGTTCTGCAATCCATTGTCCAATAATAACAGCATGCGTATAGTATTCATCCATAAGATTAGACTCATACCGTTTTTTTTCAAACAAAATATTCAGCAATAAACCTAAAATCAAGGTTATTAATGATCCGGCCATGATCATCAAAACTAATTTCCAGCGTATTGAAATATTTTTTAAGTTTTTCATCTAAGATATTAAACCCTTATTTATGTTCCAGGCTTTCCTGCAACACGAATAACTCTACGTAAAAACTCTCCCGCGGGTTTATTTTAGAAAGATATTTAAAGCCAGAAAAAATATAAACTGCATAAATAAGTAGAGCCTCAATATAAAATGTGGAAGTTTTACTTTAATGAACACCAGAAAATAAGAAAGTAATAAAGCAATTAAAAACCACGCTATGTAATTCTGTAAGGGGATTACATTATTCTTCCATTGCCAGTAATCCAGCGCCATGGCGACGGGTTCCATTACATAATCAAAAATTACAATAATAATTGCAGAGAAGAAAGGTAGAAACCATTTGTTAACTTTTATCAATGATGCGTATGAAAAAGTGGCCAGTACCAGCATCACCCAATTAAAAGCGATAATCAAAGGAACATCAAAAGCCTGAACCCGCAGTGTTTCCCCGTAGCTGTAATTACCAAATACCTGGTTTGTGGCTACTCCCAATACTTCCATCACGAAAGTGAACACATATGCAATCATTACCCAAAGTACGAGTGAAGCTGAGGGATATTTATATAATGCATACAGCAATACCAGTCCATTCGTAACTAGCAAAACCATTTCTGTAATTTTCAATGCAAACGGGCGGAATCCCGGTACCAAATGGGTAACAATTCCCCCTGTATAGGCGATAACTAAAAATGCACTGAGTAAAAACAATGGTTCTTGTAAATATTTATGCCTTAAGCTTTGAATCATATTTGCTATATCTAATTATGAAAAATTTGTTGTATATTTATTTAGATTAAATATACGTAAAACGAACAAAAAGTTTCAGGTTTTGTTTAGGATTTACAAATATTCATTAAACAGAATGAAAAACAAAAGAGCAGTTATCATAGGTGCAGGTTTCTCAGGTCTCTCAGCAGCTAGTTTCCTGGCTAAGGACGGATGGGAAGTAAACGTTTTTGAAAAAAATGCCATTCCTGGAGGACGTGCAAGAAATTTCACCCATGATGGTTTTACTTTTGATATGGGACCTACATGGTACTGGATGCCGGAAGTATTTGAGAATTTTTTTGGTGCTTTTGGAAAAAAAGTAGAAGATTATTACGAATTAAAACGCCTTGATCCGGGTTATAGGATGTTTTTTTCAGCTACAGAGCATTTGGATGTTCCCGCCTCATATGATGAGCTTTTAAATATGTTCGAAAACATTGAACCCGGAAGCAGTAAAAAACTACATACTTTTTTAAAGGAAGCAGAATATAAATATGAAGTAGGTGTTAAAAATGTGGTATTCAAACCCGGAAATTCCGTTTTTGAATTTCTGGATAGAAAATTGCTGGCGGGCATAATCAAACTGGATTTTTTCAGGTCCCTTTCAAAAGTGGTGAGAAAAAACTTTAAAGACTTACGTCTGGTTAGAATCTTAGAATTTCCCGTAATATTCCTGGGTGCAACACCCCAAAAAACACCAGCATTATATAGTTTAATGAATTATGCCGATTTAAAACTTGGCACATGGTATCCCGTTGGAGGAATGTATAGTGTCATTGAAGGCATGTATAAACTTGCCGAAGAATTGGGGGTAAATTTTCAATTTAATGCGGAAGTGAGCAATATAAAGGTAAAAAACAAATATGCCGAAGGCATTTTGGTAAATGGAAAGTTTGAACCTGCTGATGTAGTTATTGCTTCAGCAGATTATGCTCATGTAGACCAATATTTGCTTTCACCTCCAAACCGGCAGTACTCAGCAAAGTACTGGGCAAACAGAGATATGGCTCCTTCCGCCTTACTTTTTTACCTGGGGATAAATAAAAGCATCAAAAAACTCGAACATCATAATTTATTTTTTGATGAGAATTTTGAAAAACACGCCGAACTAATATATGAAAACCCGGCTTGGCCAGAAAAACCTGCCATATATGTTTCGGCAAGTTCTAAGACAGATTCAACCATCGCACCCCAAAATTGTGAAAATATCATAGTCCTTATTCCTGTTGCTCCAGGACTTAAAGACACTCCCGATATTCGTGAAATGTATTACAATATGGTAATAGACAGAATTGAAAGTATTACAGGAGATAAAATACGTGATCATGTTGTATATCAAAGATCTTATGCACAATCAGATTTTATTAATGATTATCATGCTTACCGGGGAAATGCCTATGGCTTATCCAATACCATAATGCAAACAGCTTTTCTAAAGCCTAAAATGCACCATAAAAATATCCGAAATTTATTATTTGCGGGCCAACTCACCACACCCGGGCCTGGGGTACCTCCAACAATTATTTCCGGTGAAGTGGCTGCCCGTGAAGCATCTAAACTAACTTTAAATGTATAAGTTATGAAATCACTGTTTGATAAAGTTTCGTTGAAAACAAGTCGTATTACAACATTGTCTTACAGTACTTCGTTTTCATTAGGAATCCGGGTTTTTAATAAAAAATTCCGCGATCCGATTTATTGTATTTATGGCTTCGTACGCTTTGCAGACGAAATTGTTGATACCTTTCATGATTACAACAAAAGAGAGTTGTTCAACCGCTTTAAACAGGATACGTATAGGGCCATTACAGAAAAAATAAGTTTAAATCCTATACTTAACAGTTTTCAACACGTTGTAAATAAATATAAAATTGAATTAGATCTTATCGATTCCTTTATGGATAGCATGGAGATGGATTTATTCAATCAGGAATATGACAGACATGCATTTGATAAATATGTGTTAGGTTCAGCTGAAGTTGTAGGCTTAATGTGTTTGAGGGTATTTTGTGAGGGTGATGATGAAAAATATCAGCATTTAAAAAAGCCAGCCATGCGCCTGGGTGCTGCTTATCAGAAAATAAATTTCCTCCGCGATTTAAAAGCAGATTTTAAAGAATTAGGTCGTAGTTATTTCCCGGGTATAGAGTTGAATATGTTTGATGAAGAACGGAAAAAAACAATTGAACAAGAAATTCAGAAAGATTTTGCAGAAGGGTATAAAGGCATTAAAGAACTTCCCAAATCAGTCAGGTTTGGTGTATATCTATCATATGTTTACTACTACTCATTGTTTAAGAAAATCAGGAGAACCTCCGCCGATAAAATCATGAACAAGAGAATTCGCATTGATAATGGAAGAAAATATGCTTTACTGGTAAAATCAGCAGTAAAATACAAGATGAAAATTGCTTAATAAATAATGTATATATATCTGTTTTATAGCTTTCTAATTATTTCTGAATTAACCTTTGGTTCAATCTTATACGGGCAGAACCATCTGTCAGAAGTAAGAGAATTATATAAACAATCAACATTGGAGGCGTGTGAATCTGAGAAGCTGCTAAATTTCATTGAAAATAAAGACCTTATTCAAGATTCACCAGTATTCCTTGCATATTTAGGCTCTTCACAAGCAATGATGGCCGATTGTGTCTCTATGCCACACAAAAAAATGAGTTATTTCAAACAGGGTGCCGAGAATTTAGATAATGCAGTATCCCAGTACAGAAACAATTTTGAAATAAGGTTCCTGCGTTTGCAAATTCAAATACATTCACCTGATTTTTTAAAATATAAAAGCAATATTGCTGAGGATAAAAAAATAATAATTCAACATTTTGAATCTGCATTGCAAACAAGAGCAGTGGATGCTTACACTAAATATTTGGCAAAAAGTCTTCAACAAACAGTGAAATTAAACGTTGAAGAAAAACAAATTATACAAAAAATAGTAACTGATTAATTTTATGGAATGGATATTAAATATAGCAATTTTTTTGCTGTTTTTCTTGTTTATGGAATTTGTTGCATGGTTTACACATAAATATGTGATGCACGGATTTTTGTGGATATTGCACAAAGACCATCACATTAGAGATGGAAGAAAATTTGAATGGAACGACTTATTTGCGCTTATTTTCGCTATTCCCAGTATGCTGCTTATATATTTTGGAGCAAAAAATGGCTTTACAGTTTGGTTTTTTGCAGGAATCGGAATTGCCACCTATGGTTTGGCATACTTTATCTTTCATGATGTATTGGTGCACAAGCGGCTAAAACTTTTTGAAAATACAAGGAGCAAATTTATAAGGGCTGTGTATTCAGCACATATTGACCACCATACAGGAAAAAAGAATTATGGGTTTCTCTTCATGTTCAATCCTAAATATCATGAAGAAAAGAATCAATACGATCTTTATTCCAAAAAATATTAAAATGGTCATATATGGGAACTTATTTTTATATCAATATTGCCACCATTCTATTACCTCTTTTATTAAGTTTTGATAAAAAAGTACATTTTTACAAACGCTGGAAATATCTTTTTCCGGCAATTCTTATTACAGGTACTTTTTTTCTTATTTGGGATGTCTGGTTTACAAAAATGGCGGTTTGGGGCTTTAATCCCCTTCATTTAAGTGGCGTTGAGATTATAAACTTACCGCTGGGAGAATGGCTGTTCTTCCTCACGGTACCTTATGCTACAGTATTTACATACGATGTGTTTAAATATTACATTGAAAAAGATCTGCTGAGAAAATTTACCCTGCCAATTTCTACAATTTTAATTTTGTTTCTGGCAATAGTAGCACTGGTAAATTATAACCGAATATATACAAGTATTACTTTTGGTTTGCTGGCTTTGTTTCTTGTATACCTGCAATTTGTGGTTCGTTTCCCTTTCTTGTCCCGTTTTTATCTTGCCTATACTGTAATACTTCTACCCTTTACCCTGGTTAACGGTATTCTAACCGGTATGTTTATTCCTGAAGAAGTGGTGTATTATAACGACTTAGAGAATTTATCCACACGTTTGTTTACCATTCCTATTGAAGACATTTTTTATGGTATGCTCCTGGTACTTATGAATATTTATATTTATGAATCCTTGAATAAAAACAGCTTTCGTAATCCACGGGCACAGGTTTAAATTGTTGGAAGTATCAGGCTTGAAATAGGTGTTATGAATCTATGTTTAGGTTCAACCAAAAATGCTAAATTACCGTGCTACCTGTTATCCAGCTGGTTAAAATTTTTAATATATCATCATATCGTAACAAATGATAAAGCAAACCCAACGTGTGGCAGCTATCCACGATCTTTCAGGATTTGGAAGAGTTTCCTTAACCGCCGTAATACCGATTCTATCCACCATGGGTGTACAGGTATGCCCTTTGCCAACCGCTGTGCTTTCAACACACAGCCAGTATAAAAATTTTCGTTTTGTAGACCTCAGTGAATCTATTCCGCAATATATGAATCACTGGCAAGAATTATCTCTCAAATTTGATGCAATTTATAGCGGGTATTTGGGTTCTGTCTCTCAAATTGATATGGTAATTGATTTCATTAAAACATTTAATGAACCCGGGCAACTGATTGTTATTGACCCTGTTCTGGGAGACAATGGAAAGCTATACTCTAAATTTTCTGAAGAGATGGTTATAGAAATGAAGAAACTGGTGCAGCAGGCCAGCATCATCACTCCAAACCTTACCGAGGCATGTATGCTTTTGGGAGAAAAATTTTCTTCATGCATAAATGTAAATACGTTAAAAGAATATAGCCGCAAATTATCTGAAATGGGCCCTGAGGTGGTGGTTATTACAAGTGTACCGGAAAAACCCGATAAAAAGATTACTTCTGTGTTTGCCTATAATAAACGCAATGAAAGATTTTGGAAAGTTTCGTGCAATTACCTGCCCGCAGAATACCCCGGGACAGGAGATTCTTTTACCTCTGTGCTCACCGGAGCTTTGCTTCAGGGCGACAGTCTCCCTGTTGCTTTGGATCGTGCAGTGAATTTTATTTCGCTGGCCGTTAGGGCAACTTTTGGTCATCAGTACGACCCGAAGGAAGGGATTCTGATTGAAAGGGTGCTCAGCAGCCTGAATTCACCGGTGCAAA
>JBEPYD010000098.1:0-10829 GCA_041641575.1 Bacteroidales bacterium | reverse complement strand
TATAGAATCCATTACTTTTTCAGCCTGTTCCCTGGTTGCATGCCCGCTGATAACAGACCATGTTTGCGGGTTCAGGAATATGTTGCCCTCTTCGCTTTCTTTTGAACCGAATTTAAGTCCGTCGTTGCGGAAAGCGCGTAAAAACTGATCGCCCTCCCAGGTGTGTTCCTGAAGGTTTTTATCAAGTTTAGCAAGCTGATCTACGGCCCATTTTTGTTCCTCCTCATCGCCAACTATTTTGGCAATTTCAGTGTATGTCTTCAGGGCAAACCGCAATTGCATGGCAACAAAAACTGTTTCACCATCATGTCCGAGCTCCAGACAGTCGTTCCAGTCAGCCAGCAAACCACATGGCAATGCGTGCGCACCACTGCGCTCAAGGTTGAATTCAATGGCTCTTTTTAAGTGTCCAAAAACAGTTGCTTCTCCCTCATCAGCAAAGGGCAGCACTTTGGTATAGAATTCTTTATCACCTGTTTCATTCACGTAAGCAGTTACGGCGTTAAATAACCACATGCAATCATCAGAGCGGTAATCTTCTTCGGAAGGTGCTTTTTCCTTACCGGGATTGTGGGCAAAAGGTTTAACAATAGGCATGGCACCACCAGTGGCCACCTGACCTGTGAGCATGAGTTCCAGCCGGGCTTTGGCTTCTTCAGGTATGGTATGCATTACGCCCAGCAGATCCTGCACAGTATCCCTGTACCCCAATCCATCACGTTCGCCGGCATATACCAGGCTTGCAGAACGTGACCAGGCATACGTAATTAAACAATTGAAAGGTGTCCACATGTTCATCATAGAATTAAACAGCGGATCTGGTGTTTCCACGAAAATACCTTCAATGCGTTCATGCCAGTAGGCTTTTAATCCAGCCAGCGCTTCATTTACTTTTGCAGGTGAATTCATCTCTGATAGTGCCGCTTTTCCGTCTGTGGCAGCTTCTCCTATTCCCATCACGTAAGTGATTTCCTTTTCTTCGCCGGGCTGCAGCGTAATGTCGCTTTGCAAGGTGCCACAGGCATTATCACCTGAAGCCAGCGTACCTTTACATTTGCCTTCTTCCACTACAGCCGGGTTTGCATAGGTTCGGTACCTACCAATAAATGTCTCCCTGTCAGTATCATACCCATTCACCTCTGCGCCATTTACACCCAGAAAGGTGTGGCGTCCCTGGTCTTTCTCCTGAAAATTATCAGGCATTGCAGGAATATTCACATTGGTTCCATGGTCTATGATTCCATTCTTTATATCCATTTTTACAGTATACTGGGTATACTGCAGATTAATTTGATCATCAAACGAGTTCCAGTTATTGGTATATTCCACAAAGCTGAAAAGACTTAATTTCCGGGGTTGATCACCGGCATTTTTTACTTTAAGATGCCATACTTCGTAGTTTTTTCCCCGCGGCACAAAATATGTTGTTTCACTCTCTATTCCTTTATATCGGCCTGAAATTTTAGTATAAGCGCTACCATGCCGGCATTCGTATTCACAGTGGCTGAGGGGTTTGCCAACAGGTTGCCATGCATTAGACCAGTAGTCGCCTGTTTCAGCATCGCGCAGGTAAATAATTCTACCTGGTTGATCGGCGGGAATGGCATTAAACCTTAACCTGGTATACCTCCCCTGTGCGCCTGATTTAAAAAAACTATAACCACCAGCATTGTTTGTGATAATGGCACCATATTCTGTTGAGCCAAGATAATTACTCCATGAACGCGGTGTATCTGGCCGGGTAATTACATACTCTTTATTTTTATCGTCAAAATGTCCGAATTTCATGATTTGAATGTTTTATAAAGTTTACAGGCAAAAAAAAGACTTTCACTGAAGCCTTCAGGAAAGTCTGATTTAAGTCCGGGAATATATTAAAACTTTTTATTATATTTCTTCAGTAGTGTAAGGTTTTTCTCAATAAGCGCCTTACGTTGCATTACAGAAGCTGCTGAGCGATATCCGTCTGCTGGAGTATTCAGTACATAATCAACCAGTTTCTCCACAGTGCTCGTAGCTACATGCATTCGGGTATCAGAGGAACCATAGTAAATGAATACTTCACCATCTTTTTCAATCCAGCCATTGGTAAAAAGTACATTGGATACATCACCAATACGTTCCTCATGCTCAGGGGCCATAAAATAACCTGCCGGCTCTTTGAGTAATTTCCAGGGTTCTTTCAAATCTGTCAGGAACATATAAAGCACGTATCGTAATCCTGCGGCAGTATTTCTTACACCATGGGCCAGGTGCAGCCAACCTTCAGAAGTTTTAATGGGTGCAGGTCCCTGTCCGTTTTTCACTTCCTTAATGGTATGATAGACTTTGTTATTGATAATTTTCTCTTCTTTAATTTCGGCTTTTTCCATGGACTTTGTAAGTCCCCAGCCAATGCCACCGCCAGCTCCGGTATCAATAAACCCATCCTGTGGACGGGTATAAATTGCATACTGCCCATCAATAAACTCAGGATGTAAAACACAATTGCGTTGCTGGCCCGAGTAGGTAATTAAATCCTCAAGACGTTCCCAGTTTACCAGGTCTTTAGTACGGGCTATACCACATGCTGCCACTGCAGCCGACTCATCGCCTTTTGGCGCCTTAGGGTCTTTACGTTCTGTACAGAACAGGCCGTATATCCATCCATCTTCATGGCGAGTCAACCGCATATCATACACATTGGTATCAGGTTCTGAAGTTTCCGGCATGGTTACAGGGAAATCCCAAAAGCGCCAGTTGTCAATTCCGTTTGGACTTTCAGCAATTGCAAAAAAAGATTTACGGTCATAACCTTCAGCCCGGACAGCCATAATAAATTTATTATTGAAATAAATAGCGCCGGCATTAAAGGCTGCATTCATTCCAAGACGTTCCATCAGGTGCGGATTTGATTTATAATCCAGATCATACCGCCAGAAAACCGGAGTATGTGCCGCAGTTAAAACAGGGTATTTATAGCGGTCAAAAATACCATTGCCTTCTTTTAGTTTCTTATTCTTTTTGGTGACAAATTTTTCATGTTTCTTAAAAAGTCTGGCAACTTTCTTATCAAATTCTTTCTTTTCCATGGTAATTATTTAAATTAATTCTTTTACTTTTTCCAAATGGTGAAAATGATACAATAAATAAATGAAATGTCTGCAATCCTGTTTTCATTCACCATACAAATTAACATTATTCTTGCAAAAAATTAAAATTTATTTATCAGTTTTCCAATTTATCCCACCATGTTTTTTTCAGTATCAAACTTGTTACAAAAGCAATAGACAGTGAAATAATCCAGGCTTTATGTTCAAGTATAACAATATACAGAGGCAGGGCAACCAGCGAAGTCTGCCAGATGATACCAATCACAATATTGAACATATCCTTACCGAAATTTTTATTTGCCCTGAAATCAGGATGGTCTTGCTTGACTTTTTCATGGATAGGTTTCCAGAAGCCCCAGGGGCGCACCTTATAATAAAAGTCTTTGAGGGTATCTATATCCGTAGGACCAGTAGAATATGTGCCAGCAATACACCCTACAATGGAAATGGCCAATAAAACCGGGAAATAATAAAGCATTTGTGCATCTGAAATAAACAAAGGCATTGCCATGGCAGCAAACAACGATACAATCATGCCCCAGAAATACCCGGTACCATTAAATCGCCACCAGTACCATTTTAGCACATTTGAGGCAATATAACTTCCCCATAGCGCAGACACTATCCATTTCAATACACTGTCAATGTTTCTGACTGCCATTCCAAGCAATATGCTTATGATTACAACACCAATTCCAACCAGGTAATTGGCATATGAAACTTTTTTACTGCTCGCATCCTTGTTTATATATTTCAAATACAGGTCATTAACAATATAGGCCTGTGCAGCATTCAGTGTTCCGGCAAACGTAGACATAAAAGCAGCCATTAGTCCGGCAAGCAACAGTCCCATAAATCCAACCGGCACAAATTCACTAATGGCAGAGGGAAGTATCTGCTCAAAATCAATTACATTGCCTACTTTCAGGTTTAGCTTATCAAAATAAACCAGCCCTAATACGGCAAACCCCCCAATCATAAAGTAGCGTGCAGGCATAAGAATAAAAGATACGGAGCCGCTCATTTTGGCAGCCTCTTTGGGAGATTTTGTTGCCAGTATTTTTTGCATATCATAACTGGGAGCTGGACCTGCTGCGCTCACCAGGATACCTTTAAAAAGTACCATCATCATAAAAATGGAAAATAAGGAATACCCATCGTTTGCGATTACGGTGTTTACCTGATCGACAATACCGCTCCAATCAAGGTCAAGCTCCCAACCGAAAAACGGATTTTTCCAACCCTCCGGCACAACCAGGGAGTTAACCATTAATGCTTTTATTGCAATGATGCCGATAACAATTGAAGATACCGTCATAATAGCATACTGCACTACGTCTGCCCATACAATACTGACCATACCACCTAAAATGGCATATGTTGTGGCAATAATAGTGAAAATAATGCCGTAAACATGTGGCACATACTGGGGGGCAACATCAAAAGGTATAAAAGGAGAGACATATTCCCATGGAACAAAAATCATTACAAATTTCCCCAGACCTACAAAACCATATGCCAGAAAGCCAAGGCATCCTATCAAGGCATATATTACCACCACAGTATGCGACAGCCTGGCTCCATGCCCTTTACCAAACCGGGTGCTAATCCATTCTGCACCGGTGGTAACATTGGAACGTCGCAACCAGAGAGAAAGGTAAACCATGAGAAATATCTGGTTAAATACCGGCCAAAGCCAGGGTATCCAGATACTTTTAAGTCCGTAAACAAACGTAATCATTACCAACCATGAAGTACCTGAAATATCAAACATTCCGGAGGCATTTGAAAGTCCAAGCATATACCATGGAAGTTTATTTCCTCCCAAAAGATATTCACCTTTACTCGATTGGGCCCGTTTTTTCATTATCAGACCAATGCCGAGAATAGTAACAAGGTAAGCAAGGATAATCAGCAGATCAATAACATGCAGTTTCACTAGAAATAATTTTAGTTAATATTTGTTTTTTCAATGTGACATGGAGAGACCCGTTTACCGGGCTTGTATTCATGATGTGTATGCTTTTTGATTTGGAGGCGTAAATGTATTAAAAAATTCTATTGTATATATTTATTTTTCAAGCATAACTCTAAATTAGAATAAATTAAAATACTTGCAGAGAAAAATTTTGGGATGTATTAATGTTATTATGGAGGCATTATTTGGTACAAAAGCCTTCAATCTTTACATTTGTTATCATAAATATAAAAGAATGCTATACAGGATTTCAGAATGGATTGATGCACATGCAGGTACCTGCATCTATAAGGGTTACCTGGGTATTCAGTGTCCGGGGTGCGGAATGCAACGCTCATTTTCTGCATTACTCCGGGGCGAGATAAAAGAGAGTTTCATGTTGTTTCCTGCACTTATTCCTTTAATGTTCACATTAATTCTCCTGGTCTGGCATCTGCGCTTTCCTTTAAAATATGGAGCTAAAATACTTCTGTCACTATATATTGCAAACGCCATTATTATTGCCATCCACTATATCATACAACTAATTTAAAAACTACATATGGAAATCATAAATGAAAATGAACCAAACGTACAGACAAACAGCCTGTTTAAAGAAACACTACCAAATGCCAACAGCGTTCTTGCTTTGGGCATAATATCAATTGCCAGTTGCTGGTGCTGGGGACTTATCGGCATTGTACTTGGCGTAATTGCCCTGGTACTATATGGGCGTGATATTCAATTATATAATGCAGAGCCGGAACGGTATACCCAAACTTCCCTGGCTAATTTAAATGCCGGAAGGGTTTGTGCTATCATAGGACTGGCGCTTTCAGCCGTTTTTGGAATTGGTATTATCATAAAGCTTATCTTCTTTGGAGCAGCATTTACTTCACTTTTCCATACCTTACCATGGTAACAGGATAATTGCTGACAAATATTTATCTTTGTAACACAGGTAAAAATCTTTCACCTGATAAAAAAATATTGCTCACTGTGAATTTATCTCAACGTATTGAAGCTTTCTCTGCCCTGGGAAGTTTTCTGCACAAATATCTTAATAAAAAAAGTTTTACCCCTCATGATATCCTAAGCGAGGATCATGCCGCAGAATTATCCGCAGCCATTCAGCAGGCACATGCACATAATCAATGGTTTACCGAAGAAAATATTCTATTTGCCATAGATTCCATTGCAAGCAATCTGAACCGACAAAAACTTTCATCATGGACACGCTTATATCCAGAGCTGAATACGGATACTAAAAACCCAATAACTATTGCCGTAATAATGGCCGGGAATATTCCTTTGGTAGGATTTCATGATTTCTTATCAGTTTTGATTTCTGGAAATCGCATTCAGGCGAAAGTATCATCAAAAGATTCTGTTTTAATTAATATTATTGCAGACCTATTAACAGAAATCCAACCAGAATTTAAACCGCTTATAAAAATAACTGAAGGGAAAATATTGGGGTTTGATGGCGTAATTGCTACAGGAAGCGATAATTCCTCGAGATATTTTGATTATTATTTTCGGCAGTACCCTTCCCTAATCAGAAAGAATCGCACATCGGCCGCCATTCTTAATGGAAAGGAAACAGATGAAGATATGGCAGCCCTTGCAACAGATATTTTTATGTATTATGGATTGGGATGCAGAAATATATCAAAGCTTTTAGTCCCCGAAAGATATGATTTTGCGCGCCTTTTCAAAAATACGCAGACTTTTTCGCATGTGATAAATCATAATAAATATGCAAACAACTATGAATATAATAAGGCTGTGTACCTGGTAAATAGTATACCGCATCTGGATAATGGCTATCTTATGGTGAAGGAAGACGCACAATTGTTTTCACCCGTGGGCGTGTTATATTATGAAACCTATAAAGATTTAAAAGATGTAACGCAACAGATATTCCTTTCACGGGATAAAATACAATGCATTGTGACAAATGAAAAATCTATTGTTGATAGCGTTCCTTTTGGTAAAGCACAAAAACCTGCTTTAATTGATTATGCCGACGGTGCGGATACCCTGAAATTTATCATAGATACACAAAAGCAGCTAAGTTCATAGCATGCATGAGTCATTAAATAAAAATTACTTGTTGATACTTGCCGGCCCAACGGCATCTGGCAAGACAGATATGGCCGTGAAACTGGCGGAATATTTTAAGACCGAAATAATATCAGCAGATTCACGCCAAATGTACAGGGAGTTAAATATTGGCACCGCCAAGCCTGATACAGCTACACTGGAAAAAATCAAACATCATTTTATCAACAACCTGTCTATTCATGATTATTATAATGCCAGCATGTATGAAGAACAGGTACTGGAAGCACTCAGCCAGTTATTCAAAAACAATAAATATGTTGTTATGGCAGGCGGGTCGGGTTTGTATATCGATGCCGTTTGCTCAGGAATTGATTCCTATCCCGAAGCCGATAAACAATTGCGCCTTGAACTTGAAGAAAATTACCAAAGAGAAGGCTTGCCCTATTTGAGGAATTTACTCAAAAAGTATGATCCGGAATACTACAGCCGTGTGGATTTGAGAAATCCAAAGCGTATGATGAAGGGCATTGAAATAAGTATGATTAGTGGCAAACCCTATAGTGAATATTTAACAGCACAAAAGAAAAAGCGAGATTTTGAAATTATCCGTATGGCATTGAATATGCCCAGGGATATATTGTATGAGCGAATAAACCAGCGTTGCGACGATATGTTAGCCAAAGGTCTGCTCAGTGAAGTTGAGGAAATGGAGCCGATGAAACATATGAATGCCCTGAATACTGTAGGTTACAAAGAATTTTTTGAGCATAAAGAAGGGGAATATCCATTGGAAGAGGCCATCCGTTTATTCAAGCGAAATACACGCCGCTATGCACGCCGGCAAATAACATGGTTCAACCGTAGTAATGATTATACATGGTTTCAGCCCTTAGAAACTGAAACTATCATACAGTATATCCTTAAAAATTCTAGAGCATAATATGGGAAAGGAAGGGAATTTCACCATCAGGGTTTACGGAATTATCCTAAATAAAAATATGGAAATTCTTATCAGCGATGAATATGTGCTGGATACCTATATGATAAAATTTCCCGGCGGCGGACTTGAGTTCGGAGAAGGAACAATAGATTGCCTGAAACGTGAGGCCAGAGAAGAATTAAACCAGGATATTGAGATTCTCGGGCATTATTATACCACTGATTACTATCAAAAAGCTTTGTACTACGAAAACCACCAGCTAATTAGTATATATTACCTGGCACAACTAAAAGGAAAGCCAAAATTCCGGGTATCAACAAAAAGGTTTGATTTTGAAAAAGGCATTAATGGCAGCCAGTCTTTTCGGTTTCTACCAATAATTAGTCTTATTCACGAACCTCTTACCTTCCCCATTGATAAGAAAGTGGCCCATAAACTATACGGGGATAAGGAATTTTTGAAAAATGCTTTTGGATATTAGCTATTTTTTTAAATCTGTTGCAAATATCATTAGATAATTTGGATATTGCTTTTGCAGAAATAATAAATCATTATTCAGGATACGCTAAAAAACATGTATCCAGGGCCAGAAGATTAGCATATTAAGGTTTGCCTGACCTATACCTAAAGGGGTTAAAAACCTCTGTTTACAGTATGTTCATAGCCATCCTTAATCATATTAATATGGCTTTATCTAAATATGTTTTTTAAAACAAAAAATTGGTTGCAAATATCAAAATGATATTTATCAGCTTTTTTCCTATTCCATATCAGTTAATATTAATACACATAAAGTGTATACTTTTTCATATTTGCCCGTACAAAAGATGAAATTATAAATGAATTGTATTTAACCTGGGAATTAATATCGATTAGAACGTGACTGTGGAATTTTCCTAAACTATAATAAAAGCTATATGAAAACAAAATTATTTGTATCGTTACTTTTTTGTGTATTTCTGAGTATGAACGTATCTGCCCAGAATGAGAAATTCAAAGCGTTGTTCCTTTACAACTTTACAAAATTTATAGAGTGGCCTGAAAGCCATAGAGGAGGCGACTTTGTAATTGGTGTAATGGGAAGCTCTCCCATTATTGGTGAATTAACTACTATTGCAGACAAAAAAACGGTAGGCACTCAAAACATGATAGTGAAAAAGATTAATTCAGCCACAGAAGCCAATGACTGCCACATTGTTTATGTTCCTGCAAATCAAAGTAGTAAAATTGATGCCATCATCTCTACTGTGGGTTCAACACCTGTACTGGTAATCAGCGATAAGGATGGTCTTATCAGCAGTGGTTCAGGCATTAATTATGTGAGTGTAAACGGCAAGCAAAAGTTCGAAGTATCTAAAAGCAACATTGAGAGTACAGGACTTAAGGTAAATAGCCAGCTGCTCTCCCTGGGAATTAGCAAATAATGGACTACAATGAAAAAATTAAACATTAAACATATGAAAAGGAATACCATCATGAAAAATATTTATATAAAAAAGTGTGTGTTCACGTTAGCATCTATGCTGATTTTGTTGATCTCTGTTCCACTTACGGCCCAAGAGCCTGTTATTGACATGAATGACATTTCAAGAGAAGAGGTTTTGGAACTCTCCTATGACCAGTTATTAAACATGCCACTTGAGGATCTCATGAAACTGGCTGATATTGTGGGTGTTTCCATGGAAGAACTACTTCAGCTTGCCATGAATAAAAATGTTTCCACGGCTTCTAAAAAAATGGAAACCGTATTTGAATCTCCCCTTTCTACCTCGGTAATTACAAGCGAAGAAATTCGCTTGTCGGGCGCTACCACGGTTGCAGAAGCCTTGCGTTTAGTGCCGGGTTTAATTGTTCGCGAAGAATCAAATGGTAATTACGACATCCATATTCGGGGATTCGATAATGTACCCCCAGAAAATTTTACACATTTTTCTGAGAATATGATTTCCCTGATTATGGTAGACGGCATTCCTGTTTACAACAACGTGGCAGGAGGAACTTTTTGGGAAACGCTTCCGGTAGGTATCAATCAGATTGACCGGATAGATGTTGTCCGTGGTCCTTCCAGTGCACTTTACGGACCAAATGCCGTTTCCGGTGTAATCAATATTGTAACAAAAAAAGATGGGGACGACAATTTCGATCTGGATTTCTCCCAGCGTTTGGGAAATTACAATTCTATTACAGGAGATCTTTATGCCAATGCAAAATTAAGTGAAAGCCTTCGTCTTACTGTAGGTGGGCGGTATGACATTCGCGACAGAACAACAAACGAACAGTATGAATTCCTTACCGGAGAATATGTTACGTTTGAGGATCAACTAAACGGAATTGTAAATATAACCCAGGTGGACACATTCGATGGGCCATTTTATCAAAGTCTTCCAATGGAAAGATCAAAAGAAGTGTTTGCAGGAAATATCAATCTGATTTATGCTCCTTCTTATGATATTAATGTTGTGATGACCGGAGGTTTGCAAAATTCCGCTGTAAATCAAATCTTTTTTGAAAATATTGCCACACCCTATTCTGTACGTGCTTCGAATACGGGTTTTGCAAGTATAAATGCCAATATTAAAGGGCTGAGCGCATATTTCTCCTACCAGGGAGGAAATCAAAACCTTAGCCAGGGTATGGTTCGTCCTACTATTGAATACGATATGCAATCGGTAAATTCAAATATTGAGTACATGTTTGACCTTGGCAAACTATCCCTGTTACCTGCTGTAAATTATCAATCAGCAAGTTATAATGATGAGGATTATATTGCTGC
>JBEPYD010000097.1:0-10926 GCA_041641575.1 Bacteroidales bacterium | reverse complement strand
ATATGGCAAAGGATATCGTGGTAAACTCAAAAACACACCGTCCGGGGGTTTGTAATGCCGCTGAAAGCCTTCTCATCCATAAAGATATTGCCAGCGAACAGGTTCCGCTGATATGCAAGGCCCTGGCTGATCAAAATGTTGAAATAAGAGGTGACGAAGAGGTTTGCCGGTTATTCCCTTCAGCAGTAAAAGCCTCTGAGGACGATTGGGGCCGGGAATACCTGGATTATATCATTTCTGTGAAAATTGTGGGTTCTGTAGACGAAGCCATTAATCATGTAAATACTTATGGAACCAAACATTCCGAGGTAATTGTTACAGAAAATTACTCGCATGCACAACAATTTCTAGACCAGGTAGACGCAGCTGCAGTTTATGTAAATGCCTCATCGCGGTTTACGGACGGTATGGAATTTGGTTTTGGGGCAGAAATAGGAATTAGCACCCAAAAATTACACGCCCGCGGTCCCATGGGTTTAAAAGAATTAACCTCCTCAAAATATATTATTTATGGGAATGGTCAAATCCGATGATTGTATAAAAATCCATTATTTACAAAATATATACTAAATAACCTTTTATTTTTTTATGTTTTATAATATCTTTGAGGCTTCAATAAATGGAGAATGAATTACAAAATAGCCCATATTCTTTTTAAATCTTTTGTCACAGGATTAAAAATTCCGTGAGAATGGTTCACCTTCACATATCAATAAGATTAAAGGCCGTTCTCACTTAAACCCAGGACGGCTTTATTTTTGCAAACAAAAACATCAAAATATGACGAATTACGCAGGTTTACCTAATCCGCAGGGGCTTTATCACCCTGAGAATGAACATGACAATTGTGGTATCGGTTTTGTTGCCCACATTAAAGGCCAGAAGTCGCATGAAATTGTTCGTCGGGGTTTGGATGTTCTCATTAACATGACACACCGCGGCGCCGAAAGTTCTGATAATAAATCAGGTGATGGAGCCGGTATGCTTATGCAGATACCTCATGAATTTTATACTGCTAAAGGCATTCCGTTGCCTGCACCCGGAAGCTATGGCGTAGGCTTTATGTTCTTGCCCAATAATGATTCAGAGGCAGAGATATGTAAAAAAGCATTCAATGAAATTGTAGAAAGAGAAGGGCTTAAAATCCTTCAGTATCGTGAAGTTCCCGTAGACAGTTCAGTGCTGGGGGATATATCCAGAAGTACCGAACCCCGGATGGAACAGGTTTTTCTTGCCGGTAATTATGAACAGGATGAGCTGGAAAGAAAGCTTTACATCATCCGCAAGCAAGCCGAGGCAAGCGTGCGCGACCTTGATATTCAACATAAGGAAGCTTTTTATTTCCCCAGCCTTTCTTCAAAGATAATTATTTACAAAGGCATGCTTACCCCGGAACAGCTGGGAAGTTATTACCTGGATATGAAAGATCCAAAAATGATCAGTGCCATTGCACTTGTTCACTCCAGGTTTAGTACCAACACCTTTCCCACCTGGGATCTTGCACAACCCTTCCGGTTTTTGGCCCATAATGGTGAAATTAACACCATTAAAGGCAACAGGCTCTGGATGAAAACAAGAGAATCGCTGCTCAAATCAGAAATATATGGTGACGACCTGAAAAAGTTGTTTCCTATTATTGAACCGGGGAAAAGCGATTCTGCATCGCTTGACAATGCCCTGGAATTTCTTGTACAAACAGGAAGGTCGCTGCCACATTCTTTAAGCATGCTTATTCCTGAATCGTGGAATGATAAAAACCCCATTCCGGAGAGCCTCAAAGCATTTTATGAATTTAACTCCACCATCATGGAACCCTGGGATGGCCCTGCATCCCTGCTGTTTAGCGATGGCAGAGTAATTGGTGGAACCCTTGACAGAAATGGCCTGCGCCCCTCGCGATATATTGTTACCAAAGATGATATAATTGTAATGGGGTCAGAAGTTGGTGTGCAGGTATTTGAAGGCGATCGCATCCGGGAAAAAGGCAGGTTGCGACCAGGAAAAATATTGCTTGTGGATACCCAGTTTGGTGTTATTGTTCCTGACCAGGAGATTAAAGCGCAACTTACCAGAACAAATCCATATTCAAACTGGCTGAAAGAAAACAGGCTTGAATTACATGACATACAAGTGAAAGAACGTGTATCCTCTACTTTAGGAGATAAATACAACCTTTATCTTAAGGTATTCGGATACAACAAGGAAGATGTACAGGCTGTCATTAATCCCATGTCTTTAGAGGGCAAAGAACCTACGGGTAGTATGGGAAATGATGCCCCCATGGCAGTACTTTCTGAAAAACCACAACGTCTGTTTAACTATTTCAAACAGCATTTTGCACAGGTAACAAACCCTGCCATTGATCCTATCCGTGAAGGACTGGTAATGGCATTAACGAACTACATCGGATCTGTACAAAAAAACCTGCTGGATGAATCACCAGACCATTGTAAGCTCATAAAATTCCGCAGCCCGATAGTAACCAACACAGACTTAGGGAAGATCAAAGACCTGAAGGATGAGCAATTCCAGCACGTCACCCTTCCGATGCTGTTCTCCACTAAAGAAAATCCTGGTAAGTCTCTTGAAAACGCACTTACCAGTATGTGTGAGCAGGCAGAAAAGGCTGTGGATAATAACATTAACTTCATTATTCTTTCAGACAGGGGTATTTCTAAAGAATATGCTCCTATTCCTTCCCTATTGGCAGTGGCCACGGTGCATCACCACCTGATCAATGCGAAAAAACGCATGCAGGTTGGCCTGATAGTGGAAACAGCTGAAACCAGGGAAGTAATGCATTATGCATTGCTACTTGGATACGGCGCCAGTGTGATTAACCCTTACGGAGCATTTGCAGTAATAAACGACCAATGTGCCAAAGGGGATATTCAAATTGAATATTCCAAGGCTCGTGAGAATTATATCAAAGCCATCGATAATGGATTGTTGAAAGTACTCTCTAAAATGGGTATTTCAACCCTGCGGAGTTATCATGGCGCACAAATATTTGAAGCCATTGGCATTGGCCAGGAGGTTATCGACAACTACTTCAATGGCACGGCTTCCCGTATCGGTGGTATTGGCATTAATGAAATTGCCATGGAAGCCCTTATCCCGCATCATGAAGCGTTTAAAGCAGAACTGAACGGTGATTTCCGTTTGCATACTGCTGGCTTCTACCATTACCGGAAATTTGGTGAGCATCACGCGTGGAACCCTGAATCCATTGGTCTTTTGCAGTGGGCAGCCCGCACAAACGACTATAAAAAGTTTAAAGAATATACGGCACTTGTGGATCAACAAACACAAAAGCCCAATTTTATACGTGGATTTTTCAAAACAAAGAAAAACCCTATCGATATTTCAGAGGTAGAACCGGTGGAGGAAATTACAAAACGGTTTGTTACCGGCGCCATGTCTTATGGCTCCATCAGTAAGGAAGCCCATGAGGCTCTTGCCATTGCCATGAACAGACTTGGTGGACGAAGCAATACAGGTGAAGGTGGTGAGGATGAAAACCGCTTTAAACCTGTTGATGAGTTTACATCTGCACGCAGTGCAATTAAACAAATAGCTTCCGGACGTTTTGGTGTAACTGCACATTATTTGCGCAATGCCGATGAAATACAGATAAAGGTGGCCCAGGGTGCAAAACCCGGTGAAGGAGGACAATTACCCGGATTTAAAGTAAATGATGTAATTGCTAAACTTAGAAACAGTACGCCCGGCATTACCCTGATATCTCCCCCGCCCCATCACGATATTTATTCTATTGAAGATCTTGCCCAGCTGATTTTCGATTTGAAAAACATCAACCCGAAGGCCAATGTAAGCGTGAAGCTTGTAGCCGAGCAGGGAGTGGGCACTGTGGCCGCCGGGGTGGCAAAAGCTTATGCTGACCTTATTACCATCAGTGGTACTGAAGGAGGTACCGGAGCAAGCCCTGTAAGCTCAATAAAACATGCAGGCTTACCTGCAGAGATGGGTATTGCAGAAGCACACCAAACCCTTGTGATGAATAATCTGCGTGGCAGGGTAAAGTTACAAACCGATGGCCAGTTAAAAACCGGAAGAGACATTGTAATGATGGGCATTCTGGGTGCCGAAGAATTTGGTTTTTCCACCAGTGCCCTGGTAGTATTGGGCTGTGTGCTCATGCGGAAATGCCACCTGAATACCTGCCCCGTAGGTGTTGCTACCCAGAATGAGGAGCTGAGAAAACGCTTCATCGGAGACCCACAGTACCTGATTAATTTTTTCCGCTTTATGGCACAGGAAGTAAGAGAACACATGGCTGAAATGGGCGTGCAAAAATTTGAAGACCTTGTTGGACGTACAGATCTTATTGAACAAAACAAAGACCTGGAGCATTGGAAAGCTAAATATGTTGATCTTTCCAAAGTACTTACAAAGCCAAAAGAAGCCGAGAAATACCCCTTGTTCAATACACAGAAACAAAACCATAAAATACACGACATTCTCGACCAGGATCTTATAAAACGTTGCAACCGTGCCCTGAAAAGCAAAGAGCCCGTGTGGATATCACGTGAAGTAAACAATACCAACCGTACACTTGGCACCATGCTTAGTGGTGAAGTGGTAGAAAGATATGGCGCTGGCGGATTACCTGAAGATACCATTAATTGCAAATTTTATGGTTCTGCAGGACAGAGTTTTGGTGCATTCCTGGCGCATGGAATTACTTTCCGCCTTGAAGGCGATGCTAACGACTACCTTGGAAAAGGACTTTCCGGCGGTAAAATTACGGTGGTACCTCCTGCAACATCTACTTTCGCACCTGAACAGAACATCATCATCGGGAATACAGTACTTTATGGTGCTACCAGTGGTGAGCTTTATGTCAGGGGTGTGGCAGGCGAACGTTTCTGCGTACGGAACAGTGGCGCAGTTGCTGTTATAGAAGGCGTAGGTGATCACTGCTGCGAATATATGACTGGCGGCCGAACAGTGGTATTAGGTGAAACAGGAAGAAACTTTGCCGCCGGTATGAGTGGCGGCATTGCCTATGTGCTGGATGTTAACGGTAATTTCGATTACTATTGCAATAAAGGACTGGTAGAGCTTTCACCTGTTGATGACAGGGGTGACATAAACGAACTGCAGTCGCTTATAAACAGGCACCTGATGCACACCAACAGCTCCCTGGCAGAGAAAATACTTGTAAACTGGGACGAATACCTCCCAAGATTTGTAAAAGTAATACCATTCGAATATAAGAAAGTGCTTGAAGAAATGAAACTGGAGCGCCTCAACAAGCTAATTGCATTAACAGAAGACGATCCTCAACATCAGTATTAATCAGAAAAAAACCAGTATTATGGGTAATCCAAAAGGTTTTATTGAAATAAACAGAAAAATAAGTGGCAACAGGCCCATTGAAGAACGTATAAACGATTTCAGTGAAGTAGAACAGGTATTAAACGAAGACGATCGTAAACTGCAAGCCGCACGCTGTATGGATTGTGGTATACCTTTTTGCCAGTGGTCCTGCCCTGTGATGAATAATATGCCTGAATGGCAGGATGCCATGTACCGTGGCGACTGGAAAGAAGCCATTGACATATTGCAGGTAACCAATAATTTCCCGGAATTTACCGGCCGTATTTGTCCTGCACCTTGTGAGCATGGTTGCGTGCTGAATATTCACGACGAACCTGTAACCATTCGGGAGAATGAATCAGCCGTTTCTGAAAAAGCCTTTGCCAACGGGTATATTCAACCAAAACCGCCAAAAACACGCACCGGCAAAAAAGTGGCAGTAATTGGCAGCGGTCCGGCAGGCATGGCTTGCGCTGATTTATTAAATAAAGCCGGTCACACAGTTACTTTGTACGAAAAAGATGAAGCCGTTGGCGGATTGTTGCGATTTGGCATTCCGGATTTTAAGCTTAACAAACAGGTAGTGGAACGGCGTGTGAAAATTCTGAAGGAAGAAGGCCTGATTATTAAAACTGGCGTGCATGTGGGGGTTGATATCAAAGCCGAAGAATTGCTCAATAATTTTGATGTGGTATGCCTTGCTGTGGGCGCCATGAAACCACGTGACCTTCCCGTGGAAGGCAGAGATCTGAAAGGCGTTCATTTTGCCATGGAATTTCTTACCCAGCAAAACCGGGTGGTAAGCGGTGCAAAAATTCCTAAAAAAGACCGTCTGCTGGCTACTGATAAGCATGTAGTGGTAATTGGCGGTGGTGATACGGGCAGTGACTGCGTGGGTACCAGCATCCGGCAAAAAGCCAAAAGTGTAACACAGATAGAAATTATGCCGGAACCACCTGTAAAAAGGAGTTTGAACAACCCGTGGCCTTACTGGATGAAGGTAAAGAAAACGTCAAGTTCTCATGAAGAGGGATGTGAAAGGAAATGGAGCATGGCGACCAAAAGATTTATTGAAGAAGATGGAAAAGTGAAACAAATAGAAGTTGTGGAAGTGGATTGGGTAGGCGCCAATGGAAGCATGCAAATGGTAGAAAAACCCGACAGCAAACAAATTTGGGATGCAGATCTTGTGCTGCTCTCTATGGGTTTTGTGCATTGCATACACGAAGGACTTCTAAGCGATCTGGGACTGGAATTTGATAACAGGGGCAACATAAAAGCCACGGAAACAAAAGCCACCACTAAAGCAAAAGTATTTGCTGCCGGTGATGCCGTGAGAGGCGCCAGCCTGGTTGTACATGCCATTGCCGAAGGACGAAAAATGGCAGAACATGTAAACCAGTACTTAATAGAAGAAAAAGCGGTCGCCTCCCAGCAAACAGCCTGATAAAAGTGATCAATTTATAGTATGTAAATCCCCTTTGAAATTATTTCAGAGGGGATTTTTTTATTGAATATTTCTATAAGCATCAAACTTGATATACTTCCATTTATTTATCCTCTTTCAAAATCCCATTTTCGATTAGTTTATCTATAACAGGATATAAATCTTTCAATGAAATTTTACTTCTTTCAGATATAGAAATTAGATCATTTTCGCCGTCAGATAAGTTTAACATCCACATCATTGCTTTAACCATTGCCTGGGTCCCTTTTTGAGAACCCAATGTTGGATATAATCCCCGTTTCCCTAATTGTGGTTCACAATATGGCATAGTATTAATGTATTTTCCATTTCTTTCAATAGCCTCTATTATCTCAAGATACTTATATACGGATTTTTCGAGCGCTTCAAATGACACAAAGTTCTTATTATCTCCTGAAGTATGATATTCAGGATACTTTCCATACATAGTTCTCATAAGTGAGCCAACAGGAAGATTAAACCCTGGAGAACAGAACTGTCTTTCATCACTACCACTTGGAAAAAAATCAACAATATTATATTCTTCTTCAGTTTGATTGAGAACCATTTCTGTTATTCTATCTGTCTCTGTGTTACCCTTCCGGCTTCTCTTATATGTGAATTTTCCATTATCGCCGATGCAGGTTATAACGTAACCAGCTTTAAGTCTTTTTTTCCAATGTTCACCATTTGTAAAGAGGCTATAAATACTACCAATAGTTTCAGGAACAAACAAGAACCTATAAGTATATTTTAAGCTTTTCCGATTTTTAAGATTTTTATAAATAAAAGCTGATACAAGTGGGCCAGATAATTCATTATTAGCCAGAGAAGGATGGCAAATATATGTTGAAAATAATATTTCCTCATCCATCTTTCCTTTAATCAAGGCTTCCCCAATCGTCATTGATCCATCATCATCAAGAACAGAATCGATGAAAACATTATATGTATCATTTCTATCAAGTTGCTGGAACTGATTGTGTGCCATGCAAAATCCCCACCTTCTTTTGTAATATGAAGTCAAATATGGAATAAGCTCTGGCTGGTTCGGCAAAGTATATAAGTGTTTATTTAATTCTTCAAAGCTAAGTTTACCCTGGAAAGGTTCAGAATAACCTAGTATATGCAAATTATTTTCTTTAAAATCTACTATTTTCTCACCTTTGCTGTTTTCAATCCAGGCTTCATTAATATTCCACTCTGGGGGTACAGTCCAATCAAAACACTTAGTCCCACTTGGAACTTCATTTAAGTTCAGATCGATTAACTCATTTAATATTTCGAATGTTTTTCTATTTCCATTGCCGGTTAAACTTCGTGTTATTGGCCAAAGCCTGTCAAAGTAATTCTCTAATTCAGATTTCATTATTCAAAGTCATTTAGTAAAAATGGCCTTCCAAGCTTATTTAATTTTGGAACAATCCATTTTTTGCTTTCATCATCTAGGAGATACAAGCTATCTTCCGTGAGTTTTTCGACCCAAAAATCAATTAATTCTTTTGATTTAATTAATAGAATATTTGTGTTTCCCTCATTAAAATTAAAAACAATTCCATTTCCTTTTAAATCATCATAAAGTTTTACCCAATCATAATCTAAATGATACCCCATGGGTCTAACATGATATTTGAGATTTATGGTATATTTAAGACCTTTCTCATCAATTATAGTTCCAGAAAAAGATTTATCATACCTGTACACAAGCTTCCCAGAAATTCTTTCAATATAATGTATAATAGTGGTATGCTTAAGTTCAGATCCATAATGCATTATTAAAGAATCATGATTATTAAATAAATGAAAGGCTGAATTATCATCAAAAGGATCTAAATCTGGTTTTAATTCGCATTCTGGTTTTTGTCCTACACCAGAAAAAGAAAAAACAGGGGTTGGAGTTCTCCAATTCGAGATATTTTTTCTAAAATATTCTGATAAAACACCTAATTGAGAAGGAGTTTCTTGTATTGAGAATACATCCCCTTTGCAAAAATTATAATTAAAAACAGGCACCCATAAAGCAGCATTATTATATAGAGATATAAGTAGCTCAGCATGACTAGACAAAAACTTATTTCTATCGGTTAATTTAATAGGAAAGCCCTTCATAATATCTGAATGAATTAACACCCTCTTTGGATTGAGATTCTCAACTACATCCAGTACTTTATCGTATATTTCCATATCCAATAATTAAACTTTATTTATAATACATCCGCCCCAGGAATATCCAACTCCAAAACCAGCTAAGACAAGCTTATTGTAGTTGCTATGTTCACACTTTTCTTTGAGTGCAATAGGGATAGTGTTTGATACGGTATTTCCAATATTTTCAAGATGATATATAAATTTTTCTTGTTGAACCTTCATTTTCCTTCTAATATATTCCAGCATATATTTATTTGCCTGGTGTAAAACAAAAGCATCAATTTCATCAGGCACAAGATTGCTTTTTTCTAATAAAGTGTGAATTAATTGAGGTACTGCTTTACTGGTAAAATTAAAAATCTCACCACCATTCATATAAAGGTAAGAGTCATTCTTAACAAACAAATTATTTTCATTCAAAATATCTCCCCCTCTCTCATGCTTATATCGAACACCTCCATTTTTTACAATTAAATTCTCGGCTCCCTTACCATCTGTACCCCATTCGAACTCTCCCAAACTCCAAATTCCCTTTTTATTAGAAATAAGTGACGCTGATGCACCATCACCGAAAATGGTTTTGTTTGACTTGTCTTTTGGATGGATAAATTTTGAGTAGGTATTTGCAGTAAGCAAAAGAACATTTTTGACCATTCCTGAAGAAATAAAGGCCTTTGCCAATGAAAGCCCATAGACATATCCAGAACAGCCAAGATTAAAATCAAAAGCGCCAATAGAAGTATTTAAGCCTAGCTTATCCTGAATAATGCAAGAAGTGGATGGAAGAAAGTAGTCCGGGCTTTGAGTACAATAAATCAAAAAATCAATTTTCTTTCTATCTAAATTATAAGATTTAAAAAGATTTTCTGCAGCCTCCATCGCCATATCACTTGCGAATTCATTTTTAGAAGCAATGTACCTGTTTTTAATTCCTGTTTTTCGAGATATCTTCTCCGCTTCCCACTCAGGAAATTCTTGATTAATATCTTGATTTGAGAGTGTATTTGTAGGAAGATAATATGAAATGCCATTAATATATGCAGTCATTAATCTGATTTTTTATTTTTCACAAATTCGAAAAGCTCCCGAATGGTATTCAATTTCTTGTATTCATCCACAGGTATATCAACATCATATTCATCTTTAATTATTGCCAAAACCGACATACCTGTTAAGGAGTCATATGTTTCGAGTTCTCTAAAATCCCCATCAATTGAAACATTTTGTTGATCTTCCTCTAAAAACTGTAATGCTATGTCCTCTTTAAATTTGTTTACATTCATCATAAAGTGTTTTTATTAATGTTAATACAAATCCTATAAATTCTTGCATTTGCTTTCTTTCCAATTGTTACTATATAAATAATGCAACATGCTTTATGAAAATATAGCTATTAACTATAATCTCATGGTTTTTTTGTTGTTTACCAAAAATAACATTTATTTTTTAACTATCCTTTATGAAAAAAGATTAAGCGAGAAAAAAGATGAGATACTTTTAGTCTGTTTAAACCTTTTACCCTCCAAAACATCAAAAGTGAAAATATTCTTTATTATTCACTTAAATTCAAAGTCATGAAAAGAATTTATCAATTTATTGTTTTGGTAGTGATTACCGGACTGGCCTTTACTTCCTGCGAAAAAGAAAAGGAATCAACTGCATCACTCGATTATGAAACCCAGGTATCTGAAGATGATGCCCTCGCTTCAGATATTTTTGATGATGTAATCAACGATGTGGAATTTCTGGAAACTGCGTATTCGTTAAAGTCTGCCGAGGCTGTGGTATGTCGCACCGTGGATAGAGAATGGAAAGGCGACACATTATGTGTAACCATCACCTATAGCGGAGAATGTGAGAATGAAGTTTATAACCGTACCCGGAAAAGAAGCGGACAGATTTTTGTTAAACATTTTGGCGGCCCCCGGTATATGCCCGGTGCCACCCGTATTATTACCTTCAATGAGTAT
>JBEPYD010000096.1:0-10933 GCA_041641575.1 Bacteroidales bacterium | reverse complement strand
TGAATCATATGGGCATGAGCTATACTTCAAAATCAATAAAGATGCTGCCGATTGGCCCATTAGTATCATTTTAAATGAATATGATATTTATAAAAATGAAAAACAGGAAGTAAAAGTAATTACCGGTACCTGTAGTGAGGAAGCATACCAATTCCTTTATTCTTTAGCCAGAATTAATGAGGTTGAGTATAATCCGCTGGCTGAAAAAGTTTCTGTTTACAGCAATGTTGTAAATGGGAAAGGCATTTTTGCAGGCATTGCCATAGAAACGTACAATATAGAAATAGATCCCCTGCTTTTGGATAGTTATGGAACTGTTCATAAATAATCAGACCATATTAAACAGCCTGGTAATTTGATTCATCTCATCAGTGTTCCTATTCTCCAGTTTTTTTCTCAGCCGGTTTTCTATTATTTCAATATATTCCAGACTGTTTTGTGTTTCCAGGGCGATATCTTCTTGCGTATAACCCCTTGCTCTGAATCCCAGGATAATTTTTTCAGCAGTGGTTAGTGCAAGAAATACAGCTGATTTTTCCAACAATGCAGCAGTTTCATTACTTATTTCATTTTTGTGGTTCTGATCTTCTTTCATAATTATTTGGTTGGAAGTTATTTTATAGAATAAAATTATGAAAGTAATTGACAGGCATCAATACCCATTTCCCGGTATTTTTAGTGTATCAGAAAAAGGTTTTTCAGTGGCTTTAGCCTCATCTATATCAGTTATAATATATATGAAAGATTCTGGTATGGATTTAAACAATATGTATTTAAATATCCAGTTCAAAAGCCCGTGCAAACCTCATTAAATCGCTTATGTTATTAAAATCAAGCTTTCGGTTGATATTTTTTCGGTGCTGTTCTACCGTGTGCCGGGATATAAATAGTTGATCGGCAATTTGAATATTGGTATTTCCGGTTGTAATGCCCCGGATAACCTCCTTTTCTCTTTTGGTAAGCATTGCGTATTGTTTAAAATACTTTTTCATATATGTGTTTTCGTCCAGCATGCGATCAATTTTTCCAGCCATATCGCCCATAAGCTTTACGGGGCAAGCCACCAACAATCTGCAATAATCCTGTTCATCCTCGTGCCGGTAAAGTTTAGAGGTGATGTATGTCCATTCAAAGTGATTTGCACCAATTGGCTTAAGCCTTTGGAAAAATGATAAAATTGCTGTCGGGTCATTCTGGCGGTAAAAATCATCTACTTTAGCCGTAATTTCATTGTATTCTTCCATCGAATGTATGATTTTTTTGCTATACTCAGGCCCTAATTCCCTGCTTTCTGCCAGGGTAAGATTTAACACCTTCTCAGAAATTTTATTCTGATAAATATTACCGCCTTCTCTGGAATTTATTAAAATACCCACTGGCAGATGATCTGCAATATTCAGCAGGTCAAATTCATTATTTCTGTGTCCCTTTTCAAGTTCCCAAAGACTACTGTTCAAATGATCTGTAGACTCTGTCTCAGTTAATTTTTGAGTAATCATCGATTGTCAGAATTATGCGACTTACATAACAAATATACAGAAAATTTATAAGTCTTAATAATTATTTGGGTTCTTAAATAGATCAAATTCCGGTTTATCATATACCTGACAGCAAATCAGTGAGTATTAGAAATTTCAAGGTAAAATACATTTTATCCAAACTTGAAAGAAATCATTACTTTTGCAGGCCTATAAAAATATATTTAAATGTTTCAGGTAAGGTGTTTTTTAATATTTGGTTTTTTGATGATGCTTTTGGGTTGTAAGCAAAATCCAGGAGATGAAGCTTCCGAACATGATAAAAGTAAGAATGCTCCAGGCTTCAATCTTAGGGAAATCAACAATGGATTTCTCTTAGAAGTAACCAATCCCTGGCAGGGTGCCCAGAATGTGAACTTCAGATATGTTTTGCTTGAGAAAGGGCAGAAAACACCTGATAAGTACCAGGATTTACCCATTATTTCAATTCCCGTGGAAAAAGTGGTAGTGATGTCCACCACGCATATTGGTATGATTGATAAATTAGGAAAATTATCCAGTATTAATGGCATTTCCGGACGCAATTTAATGAGTAATTCTGACATTATTAAAGGGTTAGAGAAAGGAACAGTTGTTGATGTAGGCTATGATCAGGGCGTGGATGTAGAAAAATTGCTTGATCTCAGCCCCGATGTTATTTTTACCTATGGGGTTTCCAATGAAGGCGCTGCATGGGTGCGAAAAATGAAAAATGCAGGCATAAACGTGGTTTATAATGCTGATTATCTTGAAAATACTCCACTGGGCATGGCTTCATGGTTGCGCTTTTTTGGTGCTTTTTATAATGAAAAACCAAAGGCCGACAGCATTTTAAAAAATATTGAGAGTTCCTATACTGCGCTTGCAGCAATGGCTGACACCGTTAGTGAAAATCCACGGGTGCTCACAGGTCTTCCCTGGAAAGGAACCTGGTATATGCCCGGGGGTAATTCATACATGGTTAATTTTATTGAGGATGCTGGTGGAGTATATCCCTTAAGTGATCATTTGGGAAGAGAGAATCGCCCTATGGACATAGAGGCGGTTTACAATGTTTTTCATAATGCTGATATTTGGATCAATGCAGGTTCAGCGGCAGGTTTAAGTGAAATTTCAGGCGAAGACGCACGCCTGGCACGGATAAAAGCATTCAAAAACAATAAAGTATACAACAATAGCGGGAAGTTATCCGCCAGCGGAGGAAATGATTACTGGGAAAGTGGCCCGGTTAATCCGGACATTATCCTGAAGGATTTGATCCATATCTTTCACCCCGAAATATTCCCGGCACACCAGCTCGTTTACTACAAACATTTAAACTAAATTTGTATAAAACTTAAAGCTGATTATTATGGCAAACAGGAGGGAAATTAAAAAAGAAATAAACCAGCTTAGCTGGGAACTTATAAATGAATGTATAACTTACAGGAATTTCCATGCAAATGTGCCTGCTGAGGAGGTTAACAATGTAATTGAATGCATCGTTGATGTGCGTAATGATTTGGTTAAAAGGCTCAATTCCGTGCCAAAGGATAAAGACGGAAAAGCAGTAAAAAACCACTACCGTGCGGTACTTAACGATCAAAAAAAGATGGTGTCATGCATGGATAAACTTCCTAAAGAATAGGTTATTACATATCAAATGCAGGTTTTAAAAACACGCAACATACTTGTTTCGCTTTTACTGCTAATTTTGTTACTGTTTCTGTTTTTTACAGATATACTTCTGGGTTCGGTTCATATCCCTTTTTCTGAGGTTTTAAAAATAATCGGCGGAAATACTTCGGGTAATGCTACCTGGAATACCATTGTAACTGAGTTCCGCCTTCCACGTACGGTAACAGCATTGCTTGCCGGTATGGCTTTATCCGTAAGCGGGCTGCAAATGCAGACCATTTTCCGAAATCCGCTTGCCGGCCCATACGTGTTAGGTATTTCATCCGGTGCCTCGCTGGGAGTAGCTTTAATTGTAATGGGATTTTTCCTCTTTTCAGGAATAAATCCGGCAGCCTACCTGAGCAGCTGGGCTATTGTGGGTGCTTCCTGGGCAGGGTCTGCCCTGGTATTGCTGCTCATTATGGCAGTGAGTTTTCGTGTCAGAGATATCATGACAATTCTGATCCTCGGCATTATGTTCGGAAGTGCCGTTTCAGCCATTGTAAGTATCCTCCAGTATTTCAGCAACGAAGCCATGTTGAAAATATTTGTGGTATGGACCATGGGAAGCCTGGCAAGCGTTTCTGTAAGCCAGCTAAAAGTGCTTGTTCCTGTAATTCTTATGGGTTTATTTATGGCATTTTTTCTTTCCAAAAGCCTTAATGCCATGCTGATAGGCGAAAATTACGCCCGCAGCATGGGTTTAAAGATAAATGCTACCCGCCTTGGGGTATTTCTCAGTACGAGTATCCTTGCCGGAAGCATTACCGCTTTTTGCGGCCCCATCGGATTTATAGGAATAGCCGTTCCGCACCTGGCACGTATACTATACCAAACATCGGATCATAAAATTTTAATTCCCGGGAGTATGCTTGGCGGAGGCATTTTGTTGCTCGTTGCCGATATCATATCGCAATTACCCGGTTACAACACCACATTACCCATAAACTCAGTTACAGCATTATTGGGTGTTCCAATAGTGATATGGATTATTGTTAAGAATAAAAAACTGGCCTCGGTAAGCTAAATGGATAAAGATAAAAACCATATAAACCATTATCCACCGGCAGACAGGGAAATTATTTGCACAGAAAATCTTTCCGTCGGCTATCAAAAAAGTGGCAGGCAAATTCCAGTTCTGGATAAAATAAGTGTTACTGCCTCTGCCGGCGAACTGATTTCACTTATCGGTCGTAATGGTACCGGCAAAAGTACCCTGCTGCGCACTTTAATGAAGATTCAGCCCCCTTTGGCCGGTGATGTTTTTATTTCATCGGGCAACCTGGCGCACATTTCTTCCCGGAATTTGGCAAAAAAAGTAAGTTATGTTTCCACAGAATATGTCAGGGTGAGCAATATGACTGTGAAAGAGCTTATTGCACTTGGCAGGCACCCCTATACCAACTGGCTGGGAGGCCTGTCAATGGTAGACAGACATAAAATTGAAGAGGCCATGGAACTTGTGGGCATTTCACATTTATATAATTCTCCCATCAATGAAATTAGCGATGGTGAACGGCAAAAGGCAATGATTGCCCGAACCATTGCCCAGGATTCTGATATTATCATTCTGGATGAACCTACTGCCTACCTCGATATGCCCAACCGGTATGAATTGGTGGCCTTGCTTTCATCGCTCACAAAAAACCATCAAAAGACCATCCTTTTTTCCACACATGATTTAAACATTGCAATGTCCGTGGCAGATAAGCTTTGGTTAATCCACTCCGGTAAAATCCAGGAGGGTGCCCCGGAAGATTTGGCAATTAATGGTTCTTTTCACCATATGTTGCAGGATGCATCACTGCGCTTTAATGAAGAAACCGGTGATTTTGATATGCCGGTAAGTTCTGAAAGGAAAATTATCTGCACGGGTACTTCAAAACAATCAAAATGGACCTGTCGAATGCTGAAGCGATTACATTTTGATGTTCAACCTGAGGGTAATAATATTCAAAATGAAGTTCCGGTGATTGATATCTCAGAGAAAAATGGTATATTCGAATGGACATTTATAAGAAATCTAAAAAAAATTCGTTTTTCCACCTTGTATGAACTTGCTGAATATTTAAAAAATGATGTATATAAGAGCAGGTAAAAGTAAGATTTGGAAATAGTACATTCAAGAAACAATTAAAAACCTACTGCAATGAAAAAAATTATTTCGTACATTCTTATCAGCATGGTGTTAGTATTTACTGTTGTGGCACTTTTAGGAATTTGGGATATTATTGATTTGGAAAATGTGCTGATAAAAGCTATGAGTTCTCTGCTGGTAGTTTTTGTGGCATCAGCAGTTGTACTCTTTATTTTTGGGGTAGTGCTAAAAGAAGATTTCAAAGGTAATCAACAACCTCCTGAGCAGTTGGTTTAACCAGCATCCATTCTGGAAGCACTTAAAACCCCTTTTACACGCAAAATGCGATCGGTGAGCTTTTCCAGGTGACTGGTATCTTTCACAAATATTTTAATCAGGCCCTCAAACATTCCATCGTTTGAGTCCATGGTTAAACTGCGCATGTTTACTTTCAGGTCCTTGGATATTACATCTGTAAGGCGGTTTATGATTCCGATATCATCAACGCCGGTAATCTTTATCATGGCCTGGTACTGGGTGGTTTTTTCCGGGGTGGTCCAGCGTGCTTTTACAATACGGTAGCCATAGCGGGTGATTAAATCATGGGCATTGGGACAATTTACCCGGTGTATTTTTATGCCATCTGTTACAGAAACAAATCCAAATATTTTGTCTCCATATATAGGCGTACAGCATTTGGCAAGTTTATAATCAACATTGGCTATTTTCTCGTCTATGATGAGGTAGTCGTCATGCTTTTCCGTTTCCGGGGTCAAATCTTTTTCAAACAACTCACCGGTGTCCGATAAAGATTCCTCTGTTTTTATTTCAGCAGCTTTTTCTTCAGCTTTCAGAAATTCTTTAATTTCAGCCAGTTCAATTTTCTCAGTGGCTACCTGGTAATATAAATCCAGTGCTGTTTTTAATTTATAATGCTTTAGCAATTTGTTAATGTTAACATCAACAAAGGGTATTTTCCAGTTTCTGAAACGTCTTTTTACGGTTTCTCTTCCATTTTCGGCTTCACGAAAAATCGCTTCATTTAATGTTTGCTTTATTTTTGTTTTGGCTTTGGAAGTAACTACAAAATCAATCCAGTCCTGCTTTGGGGTTTGATTTTTACTGGTGATAATTTCTACTTTATCGCCATTGCTCAGCTCGTGCCGGATGGGTACATTTCTGCCGTTTATTTTGGCACCCACACATGCTGAGCCAACATCGGAGTGTATGTCAAAGGCAAAATCAAGCACAGTTGCCCCAGCGGGATATTGTTTTAAATCGCCTTTTGGTGTAAAAACAAATATCTCTTTGTTGTAAAGGCTCAGTTTTATGTCTTCAGTAAATTCAACGCTTTCTTTTTCAGATGCCTCCAGTACTTCACGTACGCGTGTAAGCCATAAATCAAGTCCTGCTTCTTCTTTGCCACCTTTGTACTTCCAATGCGCAGCAAGCCCTTTTTCTGCTATTTCATTCATGCGGATGGTGCGTATCTGAACTTCTACCCAATTGCCTCCGGGCACTACCACGGTAGTGTGCAACGATTCATATCCGTTGGATTTCGGTACAGAAATCCAGTCGCGTAATCTTTTTGGATTGGGTTGGTAGGCATCCGTTACAATGGAATAAGCCCGCCAGCAATCCGCTTTTTCATTTTTGGTTTCTGAATCCAGGATGATACGAATGGCAAACTTGTCATATACTTCTTCAAAATCAACATTTTGCTTCCGCATTTTTGTCCATATAGAATAGATGCTCTTGGGGCGTCCTTTTATCTCAAAATTAAACCGTTGATTTTTTAACTCCTCTTCAATGGGTGCTATAAAATCTTTGATAAACCTGTTCCGCTCAGCCGCAGATTCTTTAAGCTTTTGCACAATCATTCTGTACTTATCCGGTTCCAGGTATTTCATGGAAAGGTCTTCCATTTCCGATTTTATATTGTACAAACCCAACCGATGGGCGAGGGGGGCATAGATGTTGAGGGTAAGGGCAGCGGTTTTCAATTGCTCATCCTCATCAATATTATCCAGTTCGCGCATCACCTGTAATTCATATGCAAGACGGATAATGATTACCCGGATGTCACTGGCCAGCGTGAGGATCAGTTTTCGAAGATTTTCAGTATGGTTACCAGTGCCTATGTTTTCAATATCAGATATTTTTTTTAAGCCGGCCAGCATGTTGACCAGATGCTCTCCGAACAGGGCCTTTACATTTTCATCGGATAGGTCTTTGTTACGGTACATGGGGAACAGCAGCGTACATACCACGGATCTGGTTCCCAGTCCCACATCCTCAGTAATTAAAATAGCTACCTCAAGAGCCTGTATAATATCTTCTGCACGGGTTTTTGATTCCGTTTTGTTTAAGAGGGCAACTGTAAATTTATATGCGCTTTTAATTAAAACAGAATCCGAAGGGTATCCGGAAATTTTACTTGCCCGGAAGAATTTCTTGTAATATTTATCTATAACATCAATATGTGGAATTACGTCCATCTATCTTTTTAGCGAAGGTTTTGCTTTCAAAGGTACTGCGTTTTGCATTAAATAGCATAAAAAAACCCGCCGGAGAGGGCGGGTTTCAACTTGAAATGTTTGTTTTTTTACCTTATGGAAAGACCTACACCGGCTGTTACCACAGAATAATTAGCATACGTGTAGTCGCCATGGAAAGTGATTACACCCAGCTTCAGGCGCATACCAATGTTGTAACGCGGATTTGTGGTGCTTCCATCGGTGTTTTCAATGGAAATATTTAAAGGATCAGTTAAAACGGATTCATCTGTAATTTCAATTCCACTGGCACTGGCTGTAGCAATGGGATAATTACCTGCTAAAGCAAGGTCTAAATTACTTGTGCTAAAGCCAACACCACCATAAAAGCAAACTACCGGCAGATTAGCAGAAACAAGCAGGTTCATGGTAAAGCTGCTGGCATCAATGGTCATTTCCTGGTTATCAAAATCAACATCAGCTGATGTAGCATCTGTAAATCCAATATCTTCGGGTGTTATACTGAGTGAAGAAACAGCGGAAAGTTTTGTATAACCTCCCATAAGTGACATATTGAAAACTGGTACATGTTTTAAGCCCGGTATCCACTGGTTTAAACCATGCTTGAGGCCTACGCCCCAAAGTCCAATGGAGCTACCTGTATTGCCGATATCTACAGAAGGCATAAACCGGCCAATAATTTCAGTATCTTTAATCAAACCCACACCAGCCTGTATCATTGGGGTAGGGATAAAGCCTACGCCGGTGCCCTTGGGTGTATTATAAGAAAAGCTTTGGTTTGCAGGTAAATTATAGGCAATTTCTGCACCCTCCGTTTTTTCCCCTGCAGCTGTTGGAGCAGATGTTGCATTAGTCATACCCGTAAGTTCCAGTGCTGATGGGTTGAAAACTTTAGCCTCATCGGGAACAAACGCCATGTTTAATGTAAATGTAATATCGAATCCACCCAGTGCATGCGGTTTTGCTGTATTATACCATCCGCCACTTAAATCAGCACCCAGGGCATTCGCGTAAGGGCGGAGATATTCTGTAAACAGAACCTGCGCATCTTCAGTACCTCCTGTCATCATTTTCCCAACATCTTTGATTTGGGCATGAGTGGGAAGGATTATAAACAGGGCAAAAGCTGCTAAAAAAATCGATTTCTTTAAATTATTTTTCATTGGTAGTTCTTTTAAGTTTTAATTTTATCCAACATGTAGAAATGGCAAAATAACTGTTTTTTTAAATACTTTACGCGGTACGTGATAATTTAATGTAGCATAGAAGCTTCTACGACGTTTAGCTTAAAGGGTTTCACGGGAAGTGAAATTAGACAATTTTAAGCACGTATTGATAAAATGAGTTAACTTCAGGGTGAAAAACAAGTTTTATTGAAATATTAGTGGAAAAAGTCTCTATTTTAGATTCAATAGTCGGAAACATTACTCTGAAGACAAGAAAAAGAATATGAATTCGTATTGTTTATTTAGGTCAGTCCATAAAGCAATGAGTTCGTATAGAATGGCGGAATTCAAAACCTGTCGAGCAGATCATGTAGGAGCTTGCGAAGATTGAAAAACAAGGAGTTTACTCATGTAATTGACTTTTTTTACATCTGATATAACACATAAACCGGACTTTAAGAGTGACACTATGTAGTTTAGAATATTTTATAAACAGTTTTAATAAGAAATAATGAATCAACCTTTAGCCGAACGCATGCGGCCAAAAAACTTAGATGAATACATCGGACAGGAGCATTTGGTCGGTCCCGGTATGGTGCTGCGAAAAAGCATCGAGTCAGGGAATCTGCCCTCATTTATTTTATGGGGCCCGCCCGGTGTAGGTAAAACCACGCTCGCAAAAATTATTGCAAACCAGTTAAAAAGGCCTTTCTATAGTTTAAGTGCCGTAACCTCTGGTGTTAAAGATGTCCGGGAAACCATTGGCAAAGCCCGCAGTCAGCAATTTTTCAACAGTCCAAACCCTATTCTTTTTATTGATGAAATACACCGTTTCTCAAAATCTCAGCAGGACTCATTGTTGGGTGCGGTTGAAGAAGGTGTTATTACGCTTATAGGCGCAACCACGGAGAATCCTTCTTTTGAGGTAATATCACCATTGCTTTCCCGCTGCCAGGTATATGTACTTAAGAACCTGGAAAAGAAACACCTGGTAAAATTGCTTCAGCGGGCACTTGTGCAAGATGTAGTTTTAAAGAAGCACAAGGTAATAATACAGGAAGACCAGGCAATGCTCAGATTTTCTGGTGGTGATGCACGCAAAATGTTAAATATTCTGGAGCTTATTGTTACCACTGAAAATGAAGAAAACAATACAGCAGAAATTCAGATAACAGATGATAAAGTTGTGCAAAAGTTGCAACAAAATATGGCTGTTTATGACAAACAAGGAGAGCAACACTACGATATAATATCTGCTTTTATTAAGTCCGTACGCGGCAGCGATCCCAATGCTGCTGTTTATTGGCTGGCCAGAATGATTGCCGGTGGTGAGGATCCCAAATTCATTGCACGCCGCATGATCATTCTGGCGGCAGAAGATATCGGGTTGGCAAACCCCAACGCCTTGCTTATGGCTACGCAGTGTTTTGATGCCATTCATGTTATTGGAATGCCTGAAGGGAGAATTATTTTATCAGAAACGGCTATTTACCTGGCTACTTCACCCAAAAGCAACAGCGCATACCTGGCCATTGATGAGGCCCTTGCCCTGGTGAAAAAAACTGGAGATCTTCCTGTACCGCTTGCAATTCGAAACGCACCCACCAAACTGATGAAAGAGCTCGGCTATGGCAGGGAGTATCAATATGCGCATGCGCATGAGGGAAATTTCGCCAATCAGGAATTTCTGCCGGAGGAAATTTCCAGTACAAAAATTTTTGATCCCGGAGAAAATAACAGAGAAAATGAAATTAGAAAATGGTTAGCCGCTCGTTGGAAGAAGAAATATAATTATTAATTTTTTGTTTTTTGATTTTGTGATTATCTTTATAAATGAATTAAGGACAAACAAGTAATTTTTTTAATTTATTCATACATGGTTATCGATAAAATTCCAAAAATTAAACACACCGATAGTGGTAATTTCCTGCTTATTGCCGGGCCTTGCGTTATTGAAGGCGAGGGCATGGCTTTTTATATCGCCACACATATTCAGAAACT
>JBEPYD010000095.1:0-10988 GCA_041641575.1 Bacteroidales bacterium | reverse complement strand
AATCACCGGAAAGCCTTAAACCTCCTACAATTTTATAATCCTCAAAGAGGTCATTCGCACCAAGTTTAAAAGAAAGGTTGAAACCCGGATTATAATAAACTGCACCACCCGTAAAGGCCTGGTATGATGCGTTCAGGAAAGAAAAGTCAATCTGATTTACCAGGTAATTTGTGTAAAAGGCGGTTTGATAGATACGGATTTTGGGCCACGTTTTTTTTATGGTGTCCTCATCCCGGATAATACGTTTATCATCGTAGAGGTCATTATAGTAATCGAATTTTTCTTGCTCAAACACATAATTATTAATATCAATAAAACCGGGCTTGCTTTTATAGGTTGTATCCTGGTAAAGCACTTCTCTAAGGGTAACTACTTCAGCTGTATCACCAATAACACCGGCATCTTTAAGGGCTTCCAGGCGTTCTTCCTCTTTTTCCTCTCTAATATTTTTCATAATGGCAGCAGTGGAAGTTGGCTCCAGGCCTCCTTCAATTCTATCGAGCGAAGGATCAAAGGGCTTTTGCAATAAATAGTGCCTGCGGTCTTTATAAAAGATATCACCTGCATCAGAAGGAGAAATACGCATATCCTGTTCAAGTATATTCCTCGGATAATTAGTTACCGGAAATGATCTTGTGTAATACCGGTAATGAGTAGTGGTATCTACATAACTAATGGTGCTGTCGAAACGGGCAAAATACCGGTTTATAATACCGGATTCATCACTTAAATAAGTAAATTCATTTCTGCCATACCCTTCGGGATTAGAATAATTTGCAAGGTTATTTTCCGTGAGATTAACAAGAGTACGTGATTTGTTTTTATAATCGTAAATATACAATCCGTAAGTAGTGCTAAGCAACAGGGGATCAATTAATTTTTTATCCTCGCTCAATGTGTCGGAGGTTCGGTTGGAACTAAAAATAATCGATTCGGAATTATTTATAAACCTGGGCTGAATATCATCTGCCAGATCCTGTGTTATTTTTTCATTTGTTCCGGAAGCCAGTGTATGCACATAAATATCAGTAAATCCTTCTTTTACTCCGGATATTACGAGTTTTGCTCCATCATCAGAGAAAGAATAATCAAGAATTTTATCAAAAAACAGGATATTTCTTCGTGTAAGCTCTTCAGTGGCCAGCGTATAAAAATATAAGCGGATGTCGCCCTGCTCCTCAATGATAAAAGTAAGAATACGGCCGGAAGGGTGCCACTCAATTATAGGATAAGAATAATCCGTTTCCTGATCAAGCCTGTGACCCAGGCGGAATATTTTGTTCTTTTTTTCTGTACGGTTGTTATAGATCCAGATTTTAGCCAGCCCTATTTCATTACTTACAAATGCAGTAAACTCACCATTTGGATTGATGGAAAACTCAGTATAAACCTTTCTGCGGCGGGGTTTTTCAAATAATAAATTCTCTTTCGATATCGGGTCTCCTGTTTCTTCGTTGTAAAGAGCCTGATAATAGCCAATCCAGTCCGTCGCAAGTGCATCCATGGGGATGCCCAGTACATCAAAAAAACCATTATTGACATTTTTATTTATCCGGGTAAGGTATATGATATTTGGAATAATGGTTTCGCCATAGGTTTCTGCTATATATCGCCAAAAGGAATGGCCTGCAAACACGGCCTCCCTGCCTGTAAGATGGTTAAATTTCTCATATCGTTCAGTAAGGATGCCATCACGTACATGATTATCAACTTCCGGATTCCAGTCCCGTGAAATGTATGAAATTAAACCCTTCAGATACCACTCCGGAGTAGCGATAAGGGTAGAGTTTGCAACATTTTGTCGTAAGGCTGAGCCATAAAGCATTTCATTAATCACTACCTCGGCAATGGATGCACTTATTTGTTGCTGAAGGTCATCATGTGTGCCATCGTAATATATAAACACTTTATTATCGATGATGCGAGTTACACCGCCAATATTGTATTCATCCTTCCCGGTTACAAGCCCAATATTACTTTGTCTGTAATCGGAAAGTTTATTATAAATAATGAAGATAATGCGTTTTTCGAGCTTATAATCAAAATACCTTTCCGTTTCATACAATTGCTTCTCCGCCACCAATGCCGTAAACTGAGCCAGTTCTTTGCCAAACTGGTTAAAGTAGGTATCAAAATTTTCAAAGCGGTAATATTGCCAGTAAAAATCATTGTACTGCACACGATTTTTACCAAAAGTCATTTGGTGCCCGTTGTAAAACTGTCCGTAGATCTGACTTAACGAAGCCAGAGAGATAAACAGCAGAAAAATGCAACGAAGTAAAAATTTAATCATAAGTGAGTAACCTGTACAAATTAAGCCTATAAAGGTAAAACTTTATTCAAAGAACTGTAAAAAGAATATGGATATTGTTTTGTGAAAAAATAAATTGTGCATGTTAAATATTATCTGGGAATAAATTATATTTTTACAAAAAAAATCATCTATTTAGAAAACTTAGTTAAATACGTTTATCTTTATATCGAAATGAACTACTGATAATTGCTGCATAGCGCATCGTTCAACTTTTTAATTAATGTTTATAGATGTCCGTTTTTGTACAAACACGTCAGGAAAATGTTCAATTTTTTTACGCTCATCAGCACACATTAATACACACCTCATTGGTTTACAAAAGAAAACACCTTTCGGCACATTAATTGGTTCCATACCTAAAAAAAACAAATAATGATACGGTTACAAGGGGTTCACAAATCTTACATTACAGGAAAAAACAAACTACATGTTCTGCGAGGAATAGACCTGAATATTAAAGAAGGAGAAATGGTTTCAATTATGGGTTCTTCAGGATCAGGCAAAAGCACCCTGCTAAATATCCTTGGAATACTTGATAATTATGACGAAGGAGATTATCATCTGGACAATACTTTAATTAAGAATTTAAATGAAACTAAATCTGCACACTACAGAAATCAACTTATTGGTTTTGTTTTTCAGTCGTTTAACCTGATATCTTTCAAGAATGCCATGGAAAATGTGGCATTACCTTTATATTACCAGAAAGTAAGCCGGAAAAAACGTAATAAACTGGCCATGGAATACCTGGAAAGGGTTGGCCTGGCAGACTGGGCTACTCATCAACCGAACGAATTATCAGGAGGACAAAAACAACGGGTGGCCATAGCGCGCTCGCTCATTTCGCAACCCAAGGTTATATTAGCCGATGAGCCTACCGGAGCATTGGATTCAACCACTTCTCTTGAAGTAATGGAAATTTTTAAAGAAATTAACCAAACAGGTATTACCATTATTATAGTTACACACGAACATGACATTGCAGCCATGACAAAGCGTGTAATCCACCTGAAGGATGGCATCATAGAAAAAGACCTTATTAATAAAGAACAAACCGCATATGTTTGATATTGATAAATGGCAGGAAATTCTCAGCACTATTGAGAAAAACAAGCTCCGTACCTTTCTCACTGGTTTTAGCGTAGCCTGGGGTATTTTTATGCTTATCATTTTGTTGGGATCAGGAAACGGTCTGGAAAATGGTGTAAAAAGAGAGTTCAGTTCCTCTGCAACCAATGCCATTTGGATATGGAGCGGCCAAACAAGCATGGCTCATGAGGGAATGAAACCCGGCAGAAATATACAGTTTACGAATAAGGATTATGATGAGACCAGCAAAATATACGGCATAGACAACATTTCATCACGCTTTCATATCAGGGGTAATGGCCAGATAACTTATAAAAAAGAATATGGCAACTTTGACATCCGCAGCGTACATCCTGATTATCAAGAGATTGAAAAAATAACCGTAGTAGAAGGAAGGTATATCAACAAAACCGATATTGAGGAACAACGAAAAATTGCCATTATCAGCACTGATGTAAAGGAGGCTTTATTTAAAGAGGAAGACCCTATGGGTAAGTATATTAAAATAAACAACATCCCTTTTAAAGTTACCGGCATTTACACGGACGAAGACAACCGTGAAAGAAACCAGCGCACGGTTTATTTACCCATCACTACGGCTCAGAAGATATTTATTGGCGGAAATCGCATTCACAACCTTGTGGTAACTACCGGGGATGCTTCTCTTAAGGAAAGCCAGGCCATTGAAAATACAATTAAAGCAGACATTGCCAAACGACATAAATTCAATGTTGATGATGAACGTGCACTACACATGTGGAATGCCACAGAAAATTACCATCAGTTTCAGAACTTATTCCTGGGTATCAGGATTTTTGTATGGATCATCGGCATAGGAACCATCATTGCAGGAATAGTAGGGGTAAGTAACATTATGATGATAGTGGTAAATGAAAGAACCAAAGAAATTGGCATTCGGAAAGCTATTGGTGCCAGTCCCTGGTCCGTGATCGGATTAATCATCATGGAATCCATTCTTATCACCGGTTTTTCCGGGTACATCGGTCTGGTTTTGGGCGTTGGTCTCCTGGAATTGGTAGCGCAATTTGTACCGGACAATCCATTCTTCGTGAATCCATCTGCTGATTTCTCCATTGCCATCAGTGCCACGGTATTGCTCATTTTTGCCGGCACCCTTGCTGGTTTGGTGCCGGCCAGGCGTGCTGCAAATGTAAAACCTGTTATCGCTTTGCGCGATGAATAAAAGAAAACTATGATTGACTTTGATAAATGGCAGGAAATTTACCATTCGCTCAGGAAAAACAAAACCCGGACGATTATGACTGCGTTTGGCGTTTTCTGGGGTATCTTCATGCTCATTATCATGTTGGGTTCGGGCAATGGATTGGAGAATGGCGTTACCGATGGCATGGGAGATTTTGCCACCAACAGTGCATTTATCTGGACACAATCCACCACCATGCCTTACAAAGGCTTGCCCCGCGGCAGAAGATTTAACCTGACTAATGAAGACATGAAAGCCATCAAAGAAAACATTCCTGAAGTGGCACTGCTTGCACCACGCCTTGAAGGTTGGGGGGCTGATGGGAACAACGCCATACGCGGCACCAAAAGTGGCGCATTTACTATTCATGGAGACTATCCTGCAATAAATAAAATTGATCCTAATATCATAAGCCAGGGAAGATTCATTAACGAGATTGATATTCTGGAGGCGCGGAAAGTAGCAGTAATCGGGAGCAAGGTGTATGAAATACTCTTTGAACCCGGAGAAGATCCCATAGGAGAATACATCCGCATAAAAGGGGTGTATTTTCAGGTGGTGGGTGTATTTACTCCGGCATCGCAAGCCATTAGTTTTGGTGGAGATAAGGAAAAAACCATATTTCTCCCATTCACCAGTTTACAGAAAGCCTACAACTTTGGCGATCAGGTACATTATTTCTCTGTTACTGCAAAACCCGGCGTACCCGCTTCACTTGTGGAAGAGAAAGCCATGGCCCTGCTGGCCAGACGCCATAAAGTGCACCCCGATGACAAACAGGCATTTGGCCATTTCAACGTTGAAAAACAATTTAACCAAATGCAGGGTCTGTTTATGGGTATCTCCAGCCTTATATGGGTAGTGGGCATTGGAACACTGGTGGCCGGTGTAATTGGTGTCAGCAATATTATGCTGGTAATTATTCGGGAGCGTACTAAAGAAATTGGTATCCAGCGCGCACTTGGAGCCAAGCCCATAAAAATAATCAGTCAAATTATTACCGAATCCATTGTTCTAACTTCTTTTGCCGGATATTTCGGACTTGTGGCTGGGGTAGTAATAATTGAGCTTATTGACAAAATGTTGAAAAATTCGGGCGGGGAGGCCGGCATGTTTAAAAATCCTGAAGTTGATTTTCAGATTGCGGTAACAGCGCTTGTGATACTCGTTATTTGTGGTGCTCTGGCAGGCATGATTCCTGCAAAAAGAGCCATAAAAATTAAACCCATTGATGCACTGCGTGCAGAATAAATAAAAAACATGAATATTCAGTCATATTTATCATATTAAAAATATTTTTTAAAAATGAGAAAAGTATTAAAAATTTCAATTCTTATTATTGTACTGGCGGCATTCGGATGGACCATTGTATACCTCTATGGCAAATCAAAAAAAGAGCCTGTGGTATTTGAGACCAAACAACCCTTTATCGGGAATGTGGTTAAAAAAACTGTGGCTACCGGTTCAGTGGTTCCCCGTAAAGAAATAGAAATCAAACCCCAGGTATCCGGAATCATCGATAAACTTTACGTGGAACCCGGCGATAAAGTGAATACAGGAGATTTGATTGCCAAAGTAAAGGTAATCCCCAACATGATCAGTTTAAATGAGGCCGAATCCCGCTTAAAGCGGGCTAAAATTGACTTTGAAAATGCCACCCTGGATTATAAGCGCCAGAAACAAATCTATGAAGAAGGAGTGATTCCAAAAGCTGATTTTCAGCAATATGAAATGACGTATGAAAAATCACGGGAAGCCCTTGAAGCCGCTGAGAACAACTTACAATTGATAAAAGAAGGAGTAACCAAATCAACCGGACAAACCTCAAATACACTGGTCCGCTCTACCATCACCGGCATGGTTCTGGATGTGCCTGTAGAAGTGGGAAACTCTGTTATAGAAAGCAATACATTTAACGATGGAACTACCATTGCCTCTATTGCTGATATGGGTGAAATGATTTTTGAAGGCAAACTGGATGAAACTGAGGTTGGAAAAGTTGAACCGGGCATGCATCTGATACTTTCTATCGGTGCCATTGAAAAAGAAAATTTTGATGCCATTTTGGAATACATTTCCCCAAAGGGTGTGGAAGATAATGGCGCTATTCAGTTTGAGATAAAAGCCGATGTAAATTTGCGTGAGAACGTTTTCATACGTGCAGGTTATAGTGCCAATGCTGATATCGTACTTGAAAAGCGCGATAGTGTTATGGTAATTGAGGAAAGCCTGATGAAATTTGAAGGGGATTCCACTTATGTTGAGGTAGAAACTGATCCCCAGGTATTTGAAAAGCGATATATCAAAACAGGATTATCAGACGGCATTAACATTGAAATACTGGATGGCATCACTATGGAGGACAAGCTTAAGGGTCGTGAAAAAGAAGAAGTAACAGAAGAGGAGGAAACGAAATCATAAAGCACGAAAATTCGATTAGGTAGTCTACAGCAATTTATGCCAAAAAAGTGTTTGTTTTAGCATTTGGTATTTGTAGACAGAAGTACAATAATTTAAGCCAGGGTAAAGCGATTTTGAATGCTTAATTCTGGATATTAAATTCTGTAAATTCATGATTTAATTTCTACTAAATATGTTGTAATATCCATAATTTAAATTTAATTACCCTTTGGTTCGAGGGTAATCTTGCAGCCCTGATCCTTTTTCAATCATGAAAAAAACTTACATTTGCCTCTAAAAACAGCTAAATTATGCAAAAGGTAAATGATTTCTTAACCTTTTTAGACAGCCACATAGGTGGCGCCCAATGGTTTGTTTATGTATTGCTGGGCACAGGACTTTTCTTCACCCTCTACCTGAAATTTCCACAGATAAGATTTTTCGGACGAGCACTGAAAATTGTTACCGGAAAGTTTGACCGAAAAGACGATGAAGGAGATACGTCACACTTTCAAGCTCTTACCACTGCACTCTCAGGAACGGTAGGAACCGGAAATATTGCAGGTGTTGCATTGGCGCTGCATTTGGGTGGTCCTGCGGCCCTTTTTTGGATGTTGGTAACTGCGTTTTTGGGTATGACAACAAAATTTGTTGAAGTCACCCTCAGCCATAAGTATCGCGAGCATGCCTCTGATGGAAGTATCGCCGGAGGCCCCATGTATTATATGAAGAACAAGCTAAAAATGCGGTGGCTTGCAGTAATCTTCGCACTTGCTACTGTGTTGTCATCGTTTGGTACAGGAAATCTGCCTCAGATTAACAGCATATCAAATTCCATTTTTGCAACTTTTGGCATTAACCACATCATTACAGGCGCTGTGCTGGCTGTTTTACTTGCATTTGTTATCATCGGCGGTATCAAACGTATTGCCAGTGTAACTGCACGTCTTGTGCCTGGCATGGCGCTTATATATGTATTGGGATCATTGGCAGTATTGGCCTTTAACTATGAAAATATCATCCCCTCCTTTCTATCAATATTCACCGACGTATTCAGTGGAACTGCCGCCACCGGAGGTTTTTTGGGCGCCAGTGTAATGTATGCATTTAACCGTGGGGTGAACCGGGGGCTTTTTTCCAACGAAGCAGGTCAGGGCTCTGCCCCAATCGCGCATGCTGCAGCCCGTGCCCATGAGCCGGTATCAGAAGGAATGGTCGCGATTCTGGAGCCCTTTATTGATACTATTCTGATTTGCACGCTTACAGGTTTGGTTATTTTAAGCTCAGGGGTATGGACAGAAAAATACGACAATGAATTTCACCAGGCCGACATGTATATTCTTGAAGGCACCTATTCAGAAGAGAAAACAGATGATCAGCAGTTGATTATTTCTACCATAGAAGGAAATAGAAATGATGCCCTCTACTCCGGCACGGTAACCATAGAAAATGGCGTTATCCAGGAAAAAATAACTGTAGTGAACAGCCGTTCCCTGGCAGAAGATGTTAAAATCTATAAAGATGGACATCTTTTTAATGGCAGGTTACAAATAGAAAAAGGAAATTTTTCTGAACTTCCACCTGAAATAAAAGTTACCGGAAAGTCACTATTGCACAGCGCGCCACTTACTGCAGAAGCATTTACCTCCAGTTACCTGGGAAAATATGGCCAGTATATCGTATCTATCGGATTATTATTATTTGCCTTTTCCACAGCTATTTCGTGGTCTTACTATGGCGACAGGGCCATCAATTACCTGTTTGGAGCAAAATATGTACTTCCATACCATATTATATATGTAATTGCCTTCTTTTTTGCATCATTTACTGACACTACCATTATATGGATATTCTCCGGAATTACAATTGCCTTTATGACACTCCCAAACCTGTTTGGAATCTTATGGTTGCACAAAGACATGAAAGCCACACTGGGTGAATATTTGAGTTCGATAAAAAAGGAGGATAAACAGGAATGATTATAAATCTAATAATTTCATTTTGCCAGCCTTCTCACAAAAGAATAAACGGTTGTGCAATCCTGTCCTTTTCATATAATATGAATATATTCAAGTAGCACATGACATTGAAGGTGAAATTCGGTAATAAACAGGCGAATAATTACAAAAAAATATGGAATAATTAAATATTTTACATAATTTTGCACCTCTTGAAAAGAAAAATAAATTATAATTCCTTATAAGATGTACTTAACCGCTGATAAAAAGAAAGATATTTTTAAAACGTATGGTTCAGACGAAGCCAATACAGGATCAACAGAAGGTCAGGTGGCCCTTTTTACTGAAAGAATTAACCACCTTACCCAACACCTTAAAGAGAATAAAAAGGATTACAGCACCCAACGTGCACTTCTGAAACTTGTTGGAAAACGCAGAAGATTATTAGACTACCTTAAAGCCAGGGACATTAATAAGTATCGTGAACTTATTAAAGCACTGAAGCTACGTAAATAGAAACATAAAGGCAATCAATGGGATTGCCTTTTTTTATTTTTAGGCTTGCGAAGAAAAAAATTTGCAGGCCTGTTAATTTTTTATACATATACATATGCAAAAAGCGATAGAAAAAGTAATTGATTTAGGAGATGGAAGGCCCATCACCATTGAGACCGGAAAACTTGCAAAGCAAGCCGACGGATCTGTAGTAATCCGCCAGGGAAGAACAATGTTACTTGCCACTGTGGTAAGTGCAAAAGAGGCACGAGAAGATGTAGACTTCATGCCACTTAGTGTTGAATACAAAGAAAAATATGCCTCTTTGGGACGCTTTCCCGGAGGATTTATGAAACGAGAAGCCCGGCCCAGCGACTACGAAATATTAATTGCCCGACTGGTTGACCGTGCGCTACGCCCGCTCTTTCCTGAGGACTATCATGCTGAAACATTTGTTACGATAAACCTGATTTCTGCCGATAAAGACATTATGCCTGATGCACTTGCCGGTCTGGCTGCATCTGCCGCACTGGCAGTTTCAGACATTCCTTTTAGCGGTCCAATTTCTGAGGTACGTGTAGGTCGTCTTGATGGTAAACTGATTGTAAATCCTACTGCCACGGAACTAGCATCATGCGATATTGACATCCTTGTGGGAGCTACCTTCGATAATATCCTGATGATTGAAGGAGAAATGGATGAGGTATCAGAAAGTGAAATGCTGGAAGCCATAGAACATGCGCATGAAGCTATTAAAAAACATTGCGTTGCTCAGCAAGAGCTTACGCTTATGGTGGAAAAAACACAAAAGCGCGAATACAACCACGAAGTAAATGATGAAGACATAAAAAAAGCAATTCATGCTTTTTCTTATGATAAGGTATATGAAATAGCCAAAAACTTTAAAAGCAAGCATGAACGTCACGAAGCCTTTGATGCTGTTTTTCAGGAATATCTGGAAACGTTGCCTGAGGATCACGAAATTAGTGAGAGCATGATGGCACGTTATTATCATGATGTGCAGAAGGAAGCCGTACGAAACATGATCCTGAATGAAAATATCCGTTTGGATGGTCGTGCCATGGATGAAATTCGCCCCATTTGGTGCGAAGTAGATTATCTGCCAGCCGCCCACGGTTCAGCTGTGTTTACCCGTGGAGAAACCCAATCACTTACCACAGTTACATTGGGCACCAAATTAGATGAGAAAATTATTGATGAAGTGCTGAATAAAGGAACAGAAAAATTTGTATTGCATTATAATTTTCCTCCGTTTTCAACTGGCGATGCCCGTCCATCACGCGGAATTTCGAGGCGTGAAGTAGGACACGGTAACCTGGCGCACCGTGCGCTCAAAAGGATGATACCAGCAGCGGAAGAAAATCCATATGCTATTCGTGTTGTTTCTGATATTCTTGAATCAAACGGTTCGTCTTCAATGGCAACTGTTTGTGCAGGCACCCTGGCATTGATGGATGCCGGCGTAAAAATCAAAAAGCCTGTTTCA